>CBFCYU010000092.1:0-7031 GCA_965602415.1 uncultured bacterium
AACCTCTCCTCGTGCCGGAAAAGAACCGTCTCTCCGCCAATTGAAAACTCGGCATCTCCGACGCCGATCTTCACGGTACACATCGGAGGGGCCTGCGCGTCGCCGAGAGCGGACTGCGCCTCGGAAGAGACGTGCGGGCACTGATCGAGCGCCGCCTTCTTCGCGGCGACCTGCATCGCGAACGCCATGCACGTCGGGAGATTGCAGTCACCGCAGTTGGTCTTCGGGAGCAACTTGTAGATATCGATACCGGTTACCTTCGCCATCGCGTGCCCGTCCCTCCTTCTTACATCATCGGTTCCATCGCGAGAACCGGATGACCGACCTTCTCCAGATACGCCAGGAGCTCCTCGCTCGTCACGGCGTCCTCCTCGGTGGCGATCTTGTCGAGCAGATCGGACTGCCCGAGTTCCTCGAACCGCTCTTCGAGCCGGTCGCGGATCTCCTCCTTGAGGATCTTCGGCATCCAGACGACGCGCTCGATTCCGCCATCGGCGGAAATGAACTTCTTGCTGGAGATGTACAGCTTCCCCATCCCGATGAACCCCGGGGTCTGGATCCCGCCGCCGATCTGACCGGCCATCGTCGAGAAGCTCATCCCGACGGGCGTCATCCCCTCGAACTCGCGATTGACGATCATCACGCCGTTCGTCTCCGGGAGGATCGCGGTGACGCACTCGAAGCAGCCGCAGCTGGTCATCGGGTCGTCCATCATCGAGTACGCGTTGAACCGTTCGAGGTTCCCGTTCGACGCGACCTCGAGGTACTCGTTAACGCCCTTCCATTGGCCCTTGACCGCATCGAGGGTATCGCCTTTCTTGATCGGCTGGTTTGGGCCGTGGGGGTTCATCTCGTAGCTCGCCGCGCAGTCCAGCCACGTGTACGCCCCGCAGAGCCCGAGCCGTTCGGGGGTGACGACACAGACGTGATCCGGCGCGTACGACTGGCAGAGGATGCAGGAGTAGAACGTGTCGACGTCCTCGTCGATCATCCCCTTGATCCGATCGTCGCGCTGGCGATAGACGATTCGCGCCTCTTCGAGCGGCGGCGCCATCTTCTCCTCGTCGGTGTAGATCGTGACTTGGATCTTGTCAATGATCGCGCTGAACTCTTCACGGAGCTTGGCGACCAGCATTTCCCCGTAGTGCTTCAGGCGGAATCCCTTCTCATAGGCATCCTTGCTGATCCGCACCCAGACGATCGCTCGCTGTCCCATGTGGAAAACGCCGTATGCCCACGACGCGAATTCGTGGATCCGTCGCTCGACGACGGTCTCGAAGTCCTCCCTGAAGCTCCGTCCGGCGACCTCGACGACGACACCGAACGGGAGTGCACCGCCGACGTCCACTTCGTCGATGTCCGGGCCGATCAGCTCGATGTGGCCGTCCTGGATTGCCTCCATCGGGCGACCACGAACAAGCTCGAACGATTCGGTGTACTTCCCGCCGAACTGGATCTGCATCTGCTCCTTGCGGACGCGCTCGCCCTCGAATCCGGCGCCGTACGGGACGGGAATCGGGATCTCGCTCATCTTCAGCTTCAGTCCACGCACCTCGACCGCCTTGTTGACGATCCGGTCTCGCGGGATGCCGGAGACAACGTGCTCGTACGTGCAGATGCCACGCGGAAGGATCTGCGGGATCTCCACGTCGGAGATAACCGGGAAGCCGAAGTTGATCGCTCCGGCCGCAGTAGCGTACTTCTCGTCGGTGAGGAGCTGGTTCCCGTTTTGGTCCGCTTCGTAGTCCGAGCCGAGAGCGAGAACGAACGCGAAGACGCGCTCCTTGTTGTACATCAGGATCTTCTTCGCCGCATCGAGGTTGCCCGGCTTGACGCCGCCGAACGTCATCGCGGCACGGGCGGCGAAGTTGAGCGCGAGGACCGCAGCGGACGTCTCCTTCCCGTAGGGGACGAGGAACGTGTCCCAGCCCATGTCGACACCTTCCTCGGCGAGTTGCTCGGCCATCGATTTCCCGTGGCTGTTCGAGGCCATGAAGACGAGGATGCTCCGTTCCTGAAGGGATCGAGCGAGTTCGACCGCCTCCTCGTTGGTCGGAAGGGCTCCGACGCAGGCCGCGAAACCGGGCATCCGGCCATCGACAAGCTTGATCCCCTGCAGTCGCAGCGTGGCATCACCGGTGAACCCGAGCCATGGCTCTTCCGGTTCCTGGCCGTTGACGTACTTGAGGACCTCGATGATCTCCTCGGCAATCAGTGTAGCCGCCCCGGCGTCGAGCGCGTGCCCGAGATAGGGAAGCCAGCTGCTCTCGCCAGGGATCGGTGGCAACAGAGAGGCCGCCCAGTCGAGGGCGACCTGAGCCTTCGCGAGGTTGTCGACCTCCCGCCCCGTGAGCGCGAGCGTAAGGGGTAGGTAGTAGGCTGTGTCTGGAAACTCGACTCTCTTTTCGGGGCCGTGCGTTTCAACGGCTTCCAGGAGTTGAGACCGTGCCTGCTCGACGTACCCATGCCCCCCGCGGATCGCCGCTGTGGCGATGATTCTCGACATCCGTCCACCTCCTCAGAGTTGATACCCATGCCCACACATAAAGACGCGAGCGAGAATCACGGATAGGCCGATGCCAATAGACGTCCGTTGCTGTATCGCTCGTGCAGTCAGATTACCATGACAGATGGTGTCTCCGCAAGTGACGACGCCAGGACTGTCGAATGACAGCGCATTCCGGGAAACGGCTACGACAGTGGGGCGATGAGCAGCCGTTCCAATTGATCCAGCAGCGCGGAGACAGACACGAGTTTCAGGTCATCCGGAAGGGCCCCACGCCGGGCGGCGACGCGGAGCGCGTCCACGTAGGGGATCGATGCGACGATCGGGATCCCGGGCGGCAAGCCGTTGCGGACTTGTTCGGCATCCTCCTCGTCGTGGATCCTGTTGGCCACCGCGAGCACTCGGTCGATCCCGAGCTCGCGGGCCAAAGCGATCGTCCGCTCGGCCGTCTCCAGCGTCTTTCGGTCGGATTCGACGATGAGGATCAGTGCGTCGACGTTGCGAACCGTCCCGCGGCCGAGGTGCTCGATCCCTGCTTCCATGTCGAGGAGAAGCAGGTCTTCCTCTCCGACGAGCAAGTGCGCGAGGAGCGCCTTGAGAAGCGTGTTCGCTGGACAGGCGCACCCAGTCCCGCCGCCGCGGATTCCGCCGAGAACGAGCAACCGAATCCCGTCCCGCTCGACAATGTAGCGCTCGGGAATGTCGCCGACCGTCGGGTTCAAGCGAACGAACCCACCGTAGCCGGCACGCTCAGCGACCAATTCGTCTTCGTTCGCCAGCGGAGCAATCGGCTCCGGAAACCCGAGCGTCGTCGCGAGGTTCGCGTCCGGATCGGCGTCGACGACCAAGACCCGATACCCACGCGCGGCCGCCTCGCGTGCGAGGAGTGCGACGAGCGTCGTTTTCCCCACTCCACCCTTCCCCGCGACGGCCAGCTTCATCCCGAACCACCTGCCTTGCCCAAGGCGCGGCAGAGCATCCGCCCGAGGATCGCCAGACCGTCAGTCGGAAGATAGGTTGCGGCGATCCGGTCGAACAGGACGGTCGCGTTCGCAGGGAATTCCTCGTCTCCGTCCCACCAGACAACGGCGACTGAGACGTGTGGAAGGACACGAAACGCGTACCCAGCGTCGCCCATCGACAGGGACTCTCCTTCGAGTTCCTGCGCCGCACGTCGGAAGCACTCGATGTCCGCGGAGAGATCCTTGACGAGCTGATCGCCCGAGTAGCCCTGGAAAGCGTGCCGATAGAACGCCCCGTCCGGGAGTTCCTGGAAGCCGATCCAATCGCCGGCCGGTACCGAGCCGTCAGCTCTTCTGAGGTAATCGAGGACGAGGATCACGAGCTCCTCGGGGCAGGGGCTCTCGTCGGGAAACGTGATCGTCAGCGCCGGCCACTGAATCGAGTAGGATTGCCCAAGAAGCGTCAGTTCGAGGGCATCGTTCCCGCGATTGAGGCCGCCTCGCCGGACCAGCTCGGAAGGATCATTCCGGGCCAGCTCGGACCGTGCCGCCTCAATTCGCGGACGCAACGACTCGCGCCACTCCTGCTTAGGCATGGGCACGTTATAGTCGGTGCCCACTCGAGCATCAAGCGGAGGCAGCGATCCACCCCTCGAGGTCGGCGAAGAATCGTGCCAAGTCGGCGTTCCCACCGCTTATGATGACGCCGACGCGCTTCCCCTCAACACCGACCGTTCCGCATAGCAGCGGAGCGACGGCAACGGCGCTCGACGGCTCGATGACGATCTTCATCCGCTCCCACATCGTCCGCATTGCCACGAGGATCTCCCGCTCCGAGACGAGGACGATCTCATCGACGTGGTCGCGCAGGATCGAGAACGTGTTCTCGCCAAGTGGAGTCCGCAGTCCGTCGGCGATGGTGTCCGGGGTGAACTCGGTGATTCGGCGACCCGCCTGCAGCGATCGATACGCGTCGTCGGCTCCGGCCGGTTCGCATCCGATCACGCGTGCTCGCGGCACGAGGTGATTCGCGGCAATCAGCGTGCCCGATAGGAGGCCGCCCCCGCCGAGCGGAGCGAGAATGACGTCGAGCTCTCCCGCCTCGTCGATCAGCTCAGCGAGCGCGGTCCCTTGCCCGGCGATCACGCGTGGGTTGTCGTGCGGATGAACGAAGGTCGCGCCGGTCTCCTCTCCGACGCGTTCGGCGACCTCCCGGCGCCCCTGATGAGTCGGCGGGCAAGGAATAACCCGGGCGCCGTACCCTTCGGTGGCGGCCACCTTGATTGGATTCGAGTTCTCGGGCATGACGATGTGCGCAGGAATGCCGTGGATCTGTGCGGCGAGCGCGAGGGCCTGAGCGTGGTTTCCGCTCGAGTGAGCGTAGACGCCGCGGGCGCGCTCTTCCGGCGCGAGGCTCGCTACCGCATTCAGCGCGCCGCGGAACTTGAACGAGCCGGTCTTCTGGAAGTTCTCGCACTTGAAGACGACGCATGCACCACAGAGCCGATCGATCGCCGAGCACGTGAGGACCGGCGTGAGGTGGGCGTAGGGAGCGATCCGGCCCCGCGCGGCGCGAACATCGCTCCACCCGACGATGCTCATGGAACGTCCTTGAACACGGCACGCCGATACCGCCTCAGTTCCTCAATTGACTCCCGGATATCATCCAAGGCGCGGTGCGTCGATTCCTTCTCCAGCTTCTCGACGACGCCAGGGTACCAGCGATCAACGAGCTCCTTCAGTGTGCTCACGTCAACGTTCCGGTAATTGAGGTAGGCATTGAGGCGGGGCATGTGGTGGACGATGAAGCGGCGATCGAACCCGATCGAGCTCCCGCAGAGGGGCGCGCGTCCCCGGAGGCAGTACGTGCGCACGAACGTCAGGGTCGCCTCCTCAGCTTGCGCCATCGAGACCTCCGACCGTCTCGATGCCTCGGTCAGCCCCGAGGTTCCATGCTGCTCCACACACCACGGATCCATGTTCGCCAAGACGTCGTCCGGCTGATGGATCACGAGGTTCGTCCCCTCTTCAACGATGTTCAGGTCCTTGTCAGTGACGATCGCGGCGATCTCGAGGATCTTGCAGTTTCGGTCATCGATCCCCGTTGTCTCCAGATCGACCCAGACGAGAGCGTGCGAGTCCTTGGGCATCGTGCTCCTTTCCTGTGCTCAGCCGAGGATACCGCGTCGCTGTTGCGACAGCCAGAGTGTAGAACGGAAAAACGGATCCAAGGACCGGAGTGAAGAGCGCGGGGCCGACCGCTCGGGCCGACCCCACGTATCAGGCATCGACTATTTCCGCTCTCCGAGAGGAAGGACGGTGCGACCGTATGTTTCGTTGATCAGGATTGCCGCCGAGGCATACCAGGCGATCAGGGCGCATAGAATCCCCTCGTAGCCGGCGATCGTGTGGACGATCGGAACGAACTCACCGATGGCCAGGAGAAGAAACAGGATTGTGAGCGTGATGAACACCCACGTAATCGCCCGAGGTTTCTTGAGAGACGCGATGGTCGCATAGCCGGTAAACACCCCCCATGCGATCAGCACAACCGCGATTCCGGCGGGAGTGACATCGACGAACGCCTGGATCCCGGCGAGCCGCAAGAAGAAGAAGACGGCGAGCCCCATCCAGAATGCGCCGAACGCCGAGAAACAGGTGGCGCCGAATGTATCGCCGCGTCGAACGTCCCACATTCCGGCCGTGAACTGCGCCACCCCACCGTAGAGCATCGCGACCGGCATGACGATCCCGATGGTCGCGGCGTCGACCAATCCCGCATTGACGATGTTGAGGATGAACGTCGAGAGGGCGAAGCCGCCCAAGCCCAGTGCTCCGACATTTGCCAACGAGTTGTTCTGTCCGCTCATTCGTGCCTTTCTATGCGTCGTAGCCGACCAGCGCTTTGAGCCGATCGACGCTTTCGGGGTTCTGGAGTGTCGTGAGGTCGCCAACGGGTTCGTGGCGGACCAGCGCCTTGAGCACGCGCCGCATGATCTTCCCGCTTCGGGTCTTCGGCACATCTGTGGCAAAGATGATCTCATCCGGACGCCCGGTCGGGCCGATCACCTGATTGACGGTTGCTATCAGTTCTTTCCGGATCTCCTCCGAGGCCTGGATTCCTCCGCGCAACAGGACGAACGCGATCGGGACCTCACCCTTCAAGTCGTGGGGGCGTGAGACGACCGCAACCTCGCTTACTTTGTCGTTTTGGGCGAGAGCGCTCTCCACCTCGGCGGTGGCGAGGCGATGCCCGGCGACGTTCATCACGTCGTCGACGCGGCCGGTAATCCGGATGTTGCCCATCTCGTCCTTGCGGGCACCGTCACTGGTGAAGTAGCGCTCCGGTCCGTACTCGGTGTAGTACTGCGCCTTGAATCGCTCCATGTCGCCGTAGATGCCGCGCGTGAGAGCTGGCGGGAACGGATTATAGATCGCGAGATATCCGCCCTCGCCAGGCTTGAGGGGCTCGCCGGTCGAATCGAGAATGTCGGCGACGATGCCAGGGAAAGGGCGCCCGGCGATCGTCGGCATGAATGGGCCGATCCCGGGGAGGCTGTTGA
>CBFCYU010000093.1:0-7026 GCA_965602415.1 uncultured bacterium
GGCATGGATCGAGAGCGCATGGGAGAATGGGAGTTCAAGCTCTGCTTCCCACATGGTGGCCCCATGAAGATCATGCTCACCGATGGACATGTGGATCTCGACAGGAGAGACCCTGGAGGGTGTAAGATAGGGCAGCAGTCTGGCACGACGCTACGCCAACCAACAGGACATGGGAGGGGGCGGCAATGAAGGCTGTCGTCGTGTACGAATCGATGTGGGGGAACACCGCTGCGGTCGCCCGAGCGATCGCCGAGGGGGTTGGATCCGGAGCCACGGCGTTGTCAACGTCCGAGGCGACAGCTCAGGTGCTTGGCGATGTCGATCTTGTCGTCGCGGGCGCACCACTGATTGCATTCAACCTTGCGACCGAAAGCACACGCAGGTCGATCGGGGCGGACTCGAAGCACAAGGACCATCCTCCCGACCTGTCGCACGCCTCGATGCGCTCATGGCTCAAGGATTTGCCCGCGTGCTCTGGCTTCGGAGCGGCGTTCGAGACGAGGCTTTGGTGGTCGCCGGGCAGCTCCGCCAAGCGAATCGCGAAAGCGCTCACTACCGCAGGGTACCTGGCGGTTGCGTCACCTGAGCGTTTCAAGGTCCTGGGGACGTACGGCCCACTCAAGGACGGCGAACTCGATCGCGCAAAGGAATGGGGCAAAGCGATCGCACACGCGGCGCACGATCGATCGTGATTCCCATCCGTCCCCGCGCACCGAATGCACGCCGCCGATCGCTAATTCACTGAGCGATCCGGGGGCGATTTGCCTCCAGCGCCGCTTCATGAAGGGCGACAGATGACGAAGAAAGAGACGCGTGAGCTGTTCGGCGACTTCGGCCCGGCTGAGTACGAGGCCGAGGTCAAGGAACGCTGGGGACACACTGAGGCGTACAAGGAGTCGGCGCGCCGCATCAAGCGTTACACCAAGGCGGACTGGAAGAGGATCCACGACGAGAGCGCTGTCGGGCTGGCGAGGATGGTCGAGCTGTTCGACCAGGGGGTGAAGCCGGACGATCCCCGTGCGATGGATGTCGCTGAGGAGGCTCGTCGGACGATCGATCGCAACTTCTATCCGTGTTCGCACCGGATGCACGTCGCCCTCGGTGAGGGATACGTCGCCGACCCGCGGTTCACCGCGTTCTACGACGAGCAGCGTGCGGGGCTCGCGAGATGGCTCCGTGCCTCGATCCAGGCGAATGCTGTGGGCCACTCAACCATCCAGGGACCGCAAGGACGTCTTCCCGATTCGAGTGAACGCCAGGACCAAGGAACGATCGTGCAGTGATGCGTCAAGTTCACGTGTGGTGGATGCCAGAAGAGCGCTCGTCTAGTCCTTCGTTTCTTCGCACTTCAGGTAGTCGAAGATCGCCTCGATGACGAGGAAGTTCAGCGATCGATCCCGCTTCTCGCCCAACTCGATCAGGCGCTCGATCGGTCGCAGCTCCAGCTTTCCCCGCGGAATAGAAACGCTCACCTTGTCGTACACCTGCTTTCTAAGCATCGTGGTCTCCTTCTTCTCTGCAGTCATCGGTTGATATCACGTCCTGCCCGTGGAGCGAAACGCATGCGATCTGTCTTGCGTTGTGCGGTTTGCGGCACAGGTCGGGGGACGGCTGGTTCTTCCGTCCCCCGAAGTCGACCTGCGCAGGAGGCTGCGGTGCAAGGAGGTTGCAGTGCGTTTCCTGTCTGACCCACTCACTCTTCCCGGAGAGAGCACTAACTGACCCTTCGCAAGACCCCCCTCGACAGCCACGTTCGTATCGTACTCCTCTCATCGAACGAAGGGGGACACCAGGAGTGCAGACTGTGAAGGACGCGCATAGCATCGCGTATGAAGAACCTTCGGCAGTCCGGCGACCATCGGATCCCTCCGTTAGGCCCGTGACTTTGCGTCCCTGGCTTTCACCAGGTTTGCCTTTTCGGGTATATCGACTATACATTCCATCATAGCCAAAATCAAGCCGTCCTCTCATGCGAATGAATCCAGTACTCCGAAAAGATTGATCGGATGAGCATTCCGACGCTGCTGGTCCTCTGACGGATGGCCACGCGAGCGAGATCCGACGACCCTGTCCGGTCTCTCACCACACGGATGGGTGGCTGAGATCTGTTGCCCCCAACCCTGGCGCGTCGAAGCCTCCGCGGTACCATTGGAAACGGTCCCAATGATGTCCGGATCTGTGGATGGATCGCTGACGAATACGAATGGAGGAAGACATGGCGACAAAGGCGTCTGCACGACACATTCTGGTCGAGTCGGAAGAGGTGTGTGAGGATCTGAAGCGGAAGATCGAGAACGGGGCTGATTTCGCCCAACTGGCTGCTGAGCACTCCGAGTGCCCCTCTGGCTCGTCGGGCGGCGATCTCGGTGAATTCGAGCCAGGACAGATGGTGCCGGAATTCGATCAAGTCGTGTTCAATGAGGCCGTCGGTGAGATCCACGGTCCGGTGGCGACGCAGTTTGGCTATCACCTGATCGAGATCACCGACCGAAGCGAGTAGTGTCGTGGCGATCGAGCTCCCGAAAGAGACGAAGGAGCGGTTGATCGCATCGATCAAGCGCTACTTCGAGGAGTTCCTCGAACAGGAAGTCGGTGACTTGAAGGCGTCGCTCCTCCTCGACTTCATCCTCAAGGAAACGGGGCCGAGCGTCTACAACCAGGCGATCGCCGATGCGCAGGCGCGAATGAGCGAGATGGTCGACGAGATCGACGGGGCCTGCTACGAACCCGAGTTCGGATACTGGAAGGACTAGGCAAGCAACGGACAACGCACGATGAGAGCGAAGCCGCGAGAGACGAACGCGATGTGCGATGATCTGCGTTGTCGATTGAGGGCCGCCTACGACGCACACGCCAAAGCGCGCGACCGAAGGGAGTTGCCTCAGTGGAAGAGGAACGTCCGAGCCGCCTTCCTTGAAACCCTCCGGCATGAGGGACGCACCCGGCTACTGGAAGTCGGAGCCGGCACCGGACACGACGGCGCGTTCTTCGCGCAACAGGGTTTGGACGTCATCTGCATCGACCTCTCTTCGGAGATGGTCCGCCTCTGCCGCGAGAAGGGGCTGGAGGCACACGTGATGGACGTCGTCGAGCTTCGTTTCCCCGCCGCCGCGTTCGATGCGGTCTACTCGTTCAACGGCCTGCTACACCTGCCCAAGGCCGAACTGCCCGGAGCGCTCCGCGAAGTGCACCGGGTCCTCCGACCGGGCGGACCGTTCTTCTTCGGCGTCTACGGTGGCTACAATCATGAAGGTGTCTGGGAGGATGACACCTACGATCCGAAGCGGTTCTTCTCGTTCCGGTCCGACGAGGCTCTCCTGGACGTCACCGGCGAAGCCTTCGACGTGGCCTCGTTCGATTGGGTCGCAGTCGACTCCGGCGACAAGCGACTTCACTTCCAGTCGCTCGTCCTCCGAAGCCCGGCCACTCCACCTACCACCTAAGGCGACAGCAAAAGGTGTTTTCTGAGCCTCTCCTCGTCACGCGCGGTCGTGGTGAAGACAGTTTGGCTTCATCTCGTACGTGGTAGGCCCCTCACTGTAGTCCGTGTGGATCAGCCAGGGAGCTGGGTAGCCAATCTCCGCCGGCACCTCTTGATTGGGGAGGTTGATGTACCCATCGGAGTACCTGGCGATGAGCTGTTTCGCGAAGCCCCACCATCCGCCTACGACCTCATCAGAGACGTCTTGGCAGAAGGTGTTGATGTCCCTTCCCTTCCCATTGCGAATGTCGTCGTCCAGTTTGCTCAGGCGCTTCCGCAGGTCGGCCTCCAATTTCGCCTGTTCGGGGAGGATGTCGACGTGACACATCCGCTGGAAGTTCAGCCGAGACCAGCTGGCGACGAGATCGAACACCCACCACGCGATCTTGTGATCGAACACCTGCGGATCGCCCTCCTGATACGCGGCGGGAAGCGCGGTCGCGCTGGTCGGAAACGGTGCGAAGCAGGTGGTGTAGGCGACGTCCGGGCCGAACCAGACGATGCCCTTGGTTTGGTCCGGGATGGGGGGATGGTCGGGTCGGTCAACACGAATCTGATTGACGAACGTGTACCCCTGATAGAACACGGAGATCGCCCGTTCCCAGGCGCCATAGAAGACCTTCTGCTCGGTGACGTTGTTCTGGGCCCCGTCGTACAGTCCGGCGAAACGATGTGGATCCCCGTACGGACCCGCGGCAACGCCGCGGGTCAGGTCGAATTGCGTACCCTCGTAGTGGTCGCGGTACAGTGAGAACACGTCTTCCACGCGAAGCGGCCGCTTCGGCTTGACCGAGAATGGGTAGTCCTCGGTGAAGCCGTCCTTCACCCACGGGCTCAGAGCAAGATCCGGGTTGACGCGGTCGAGGACCCGCCACACGCGCCTCAAGCTGTAGTACGGATGGTTGTACTCGCCGTGGGAGACCGCCCGGAGCCAATCGACCGGCCCGTCGTTGCGGTCCCACCATCCGACCTTCTCCAGGCCGTCCAGCAGAAGCTTGGAGAACCTGAAGTTTTTCGTGTCCGTTTCGTCGATCTTCCGGATGCGAAACTCGTTGGCGGCAACAAAGACGGTCCCGTCCGGGACCTGTTGCGCAACCCAAGCTGAGTGATACACGTCGTCGGGCAGTGCGCACATCTCGAACACCCACGCTTCGTCCTTGTCCGCCACGAGCAGTGTCTCCCCCGTGCCGTAGTAGCCGTACTCTTCGATCATCTCGCTCATCACGGTGATGGCCTCTCCAGCGGTTTCCGCGCGCTCCAGCGCGATGCGTGATAGCTCGGTCGAGAACATGATCCGCATCCGCTTCGCTTCCGTCTCGGCCTGCTCAGCCGTCACGTATTCGGGCTGGAACTTCGCGCCGTTCGTGCACTCGCCGATCATCAGGTTGTGCTCGTTCATCACCCCGAAGTTGCCGTCGAAGTAGGCGTACGTGTAGCCGAGTTGAGGGACAAAGCCGATCGGTACGGTCTCCTGCTGACCCGGCTTGGGTTTGTAGCCCGGGCCTCGATCATCGGTCACGATCCGCGGATACCGGTAGTGCTCGGCAAACACCTTTCTCATCTCTGCCGGATTGTTGTTGGCCGGAACGTAGATCAGCCTCTGGTCCGAAAGCTCGTCGTCGTCCGAATGGGCCACCATCATCGAGCCGTCGGCGCTCGCTCCCTTGGTGACAATCAACGTCGTGCACATACCTGCCTCCTCGCTGCGTGTCCTGAGCTGTGCCATTGCCCTAGCCCATCGTGGGCCTCTGCTCGAATCCTCCTAGGAGGCTAGAACATGAGCCCGGTGCCTGTCAAGGACAACTCATGATCGGGTATGGCTGTCGAGGAGATGACGATGCGAGAGCCTCGCACACATCCAACGTCACGACACGGTAGTATCGGTTGTTGTAGGATACACCGAAGATGAACGACCACGTCTCGCGACGCGAGCTAAGCAAGTGGACGCGGTCCCGCGAGGACACGCCCTGAGGAGGAGCAATGGATAGTGAAGATCAGCAGCGCGAGGGTGACATGGGAGCGCCGCCGCAGCGGCCAAGGGACGACTATCTGACACCGACCTACGGGAGGACGGAGTTCCAGACCCCAGCTCCGCGAACTCAAATCCCGCGTCACTCGATGCCACCCGAGTCCGCGTACCGCATCGTGGCAGACGAGCTGAACCTCGATGGAAGGACCGGCTTGAACATGGCGACGTTCGTCAACACGTGGATGGATGACTGGGCCACGCGGCTGGTCGTCGAGAACCTGGGGAAGAACTTCATCGATCACGAGGAGTATCCGCAGGCGTATCGCATCGAGAAGCGGATCGTGTGGATGCTCGGCGACTGGTTCGGCACGCGGTTCGACCCCAAGGATCTCGATCCGGAAACAGCGACCGGGTTCTACGGCACCGCAACGATCGGTACGTCGGAGGCGGTGATGCTTGGGCTCGTCGCGCATCGCTGGGCGTGGCAGAACAACCACCTCGCCAACGCAAATTCGAATCCGCTCGATAGGCCGTTCGTCCTAATGAGCGCGCATGCCCACTCGTGTTGGGACAAGTACTGCCGCTACTACGACGTGGGGGCGATCTACGTTCCGATGACGGACACGTCGTTTGGAATGAGCGAGGACGCTGTCTATGACGCCCTTGCGTCGAACCTCTGTGATGGCCCCTACGCCGAGCAAGTCAAGGCATTCTACAAGAAACACATGCCCGAGAGTCAGTTCCCCGATTTCGGCGGCCGCACGTTGGGAGAACTGGTGATGGCGGTGGGCAGTGTCGTCGGGTCGACCTACACGGGGAATTCGGATGACGTTGCCGGCGCAAGCGTCGCAATCGACCGGTACTGCGAAGAGCATCAACAGCTTGGAGTGAGTATTCCGATTCACGTCGACGCAGCAAGCGGCGGCTTCATCCTGCCGTTCACCAACAAGCTCAAGGGCGATCCAATCCCGTTCGACTTCAACTCCGTTCCCCGGGTGAAATCGATCAACGTGTCCAATCACAAGTTCGGCTTGACGTGCGCTGGGATGGGCACGGTCGTTTTTCGCGACGCCTCTGTCGTCGACAGCGATGAACTGATCTACCAGATCACGTATCTAGGCGGCAGGTTTGACGATTACACGGTGAACTTCTCTCGTGGGACGGGAATGATCCTTGCGCAGTACTACAACCTTCTTCGGTTCGGCCTTCGAGGTTACAGGGCGGTTGAACTAGGCAATGTCCGGCGGGCGAGGTGTTTCGTAAACGACATCGAACGTGACTCTCTCCTTGGACGGTTCCTCCGCCACATCAGCGATCAGCAGCACTATCCGATCGTCGTTCTCGGCTGGGCGGAGCCATCCCAAGCCGAGCAGCGCCGCTGGACACTCAAGGATCTGTCCGACGCGCTCCGGATGCTCGGCTGGATCGTTCCCACCTATCAGCTTCCGCTGAAGAACCCCAAGGACACCAAGCACGGGCTACACGTCCTGCGGGTCGTCGTTCGGCAGAACATCAGCGCAGACTTGCTGTCGCGACTTGTCTGCGACATGAGGACCATCGTGGAGGGGTTCGAAGA
>CBFCYU010000094.1:0-7009 GCA_965602415.1 uncultured bacterium
CGGCCGTGGTGTTTGATTCTCGCCACGCGGATGAGTACGGTCTTCTAGCAGTTTTAACCAAGGAGACACCATGCTCTACTCGAAGACCGCGAAGTACGCCGTCCTGGCACTGGCAGAGGTTGCGTCGCGAGCGGCGGAAGGTCTCGTCGCGACGAAGCAGAATGCCGCGGCGACGACTTCTCCGTATCCGCTCCTCGCGAAGATCGTCAACCAGCTGCATCGAGGCGGGCTCATCAAGGCGACCCGCGGCAAGCAGGGCGGGATCAGGCTCTCTCGACCCGCAAACGAGATGACGATCAAGGACGTGGTCGTCGCTCTCGATGGGCCGGCGATCCTCAACGACTGCCCGCTCTTCCTCGACCCTTGCGACTGCAACAAGCAGTGTTCTCTCCACGCGATCTGGAAGCCAGCCCGCGACGCCGTCGCCCACTTCCTTGAGAACACGACCATCCAGGCCGTAGCAGATGCTCGGACAGGGTTGGCGCACTCCGCTGAGTAGCGAAGACCCTCACTCCGTCTTGTCTCGATCCCCTCCTCCAAACCGGCGTACCGGACCTCGCGAGCTAGGAGTCGGCTACCAGCAGGAAGAGAGAGATGGGATGAAGCGTTCGAACACGCAAGCCAACGATTCATGCCGATCCTTCTCTTCACCGACGTCTTGGTGGTTCTCGTTGGAGTCCTCGACATGGGCCAGCGGGAGGACGCTCTCGATTCGCTCAGGGCTGAGATGATCCCGGAGCGCGGACAGCAGACAGACTGCGGTGTTCCGCTCGATCCGCGGAACACGTCCCGGTTCATCGACTGGTTCTACACGATCGAGCAGTACGAATCCGAGCAGGTCCTCCAGGATAGCGCGCTCGGCGCTTCTTGCTGCGACGACAACTTCGTGGCCACGTGCTGCTGCAAGTGCAGCCTCACGCGGAGCGTCTGGGGGCTGTCCGCCTACCCTATCAGGGAGAAGGCGTCCGCCAGGTGGTGCACGCGAAGGCGGTCTTGCCGAGCTTCGCCCCAACGACGGCTTCTGACCCGAAGCCGGCCCATCCGACCGCGCCAACGGCCGCCTCGATGAGTTCCACGGTCCGATGTGTCGCGTCGCCCTTATCCATCTCAAGCCTCCTTCGTGTGCGCCTGGAAGCCGATCACGCCGGGCATCAGAGTGGGACGCCACCGCTTCATTGGCCGCTTCTCGCGTGCGTTGCTGCAATTCATCCGCGAGCCGAGCCCCCTCGCTTCCGATCGTACGATTCGATAGCGGAGGGCGTCGCCCCGTCCACCGTGAACGGGGCCAGACTCTTCAGCGAGATCTCGGGCCATCGACACGATCCCGCCCGTGGAGTCTCTGACTTCGTTCACGCAGCCTAAGAGAAGGCTTCGAAGGTGAGTTCGCGCGCCACCTCGCGCGCCCAATGATCGACGTCGAGGAGTCGCGAGAGTTCAGGGCGCCGGTCATCGCGTTCGCCCTTCTTCTCGGCTCGCCACCGATCGAGGACCGCCTCCAGGCCGGCTGCGATTTCCGTGAATCGGATCTCGCCGTCCAGGAAGCGATAGACGAGTACCTCGTCCGCGGCGTTCACAGCCGCAAGGGCGCTGCCGTCCTCGCGGGCCGCTGCGATGACCGCCGAGTACGCCGGGAACCGGGCCTCCTCGAACGGCAGGAGGTTGAGCTGCAGGGGCTCATCGAGCCGAAGCCGGGGGAGGCCTGTCTCGACGCGGTGAGGATCGATGAGCAGATTCTGAATCGGGATCCGCATGTCGCGCGGTCCGAGCTCGGCCTTGATCGACCCCTCGCGGAACTCGACGAGGGAGTGGACGTACGAGTCCGGGTGGATCAGGACGTCGATCCGATCGTATTCGACGCGGTACAAGTGGTGCGCGACGACGACCTCGAACGCCTTGTTCACCATGGTCGCCGAGTCGATCGTGATCCGCCGCCCCATCGCCCACGTCGGATGCTGAAGTGCGTCCTCCGCCGTGACCGCCGTCAGGTCCTTCGGATCGGTGTGCAGGAACGGGCCGCCGGACGCCGTGAGGATCAGTCGGTGCACGTCGCTCGGGTCGTGGCCGTGCAGGCACTGGTGAAGCGCGTGGTGCTCGCTGTCGATCGACAGGAGCGTCCCCCCGTGCTCGGCGAGGAGCCTTCGGATGAGGTCGCCGCCGATGACGATGCTCTCTTTGTTGGCCAACGCGACCGTCTTTCCGAGCGAGAGCGCCGCCAGCGTCGGCGGGAGGCCGGCCGCTCCATAGACCGCGTTGACGAGGACGTCGACGTCCTCGCGCTCCGCGATGTCGAGGAGCCCGTCCGCTCCGTGGAGGATCTCGACGCCCTCGGGCAGACGGCGCCGGAGCCGATCGACCCCGTCCTCCGCCGCGATCGAGACGACCCTCGGTCGGTACCGCTCGGCCTGCTCGGCCAGGAGATCGGTGTTCGATCCCGCAGCGAGCCCGACGACCTCGAATGCCCACCCAACTTCTGCCAGACGGTCGATGACATCGAGGGTCTGCGTTCCGATCGATCCGGTCGAGCCGAGCAGTGCGATTCGCTTCTTCGGGTGACTCATCCATCCTCCTCCGAGGAAGGGATGATATCCCCCGGGCCGTCCGACTCAAAGCCCCGGGCTCGGCGGTGCGTTGCTTGTGCCGATTCCATCGGCTCGCTACGATCCCCTCCGACAAACGGAGCAGGGGAGGTGGGATGAGATGTACGACACTACCGATTTCGACGACCTGAGGCGCGGCATTACTCGGACGATTCTCGTCCGACGGATCACCCTCGGCGTCTTCTCCGGTGTTGCTCTTCTCGTCCTGTTCGCGAGCCGAATCAGCTACCTCAACCCGCTCTTCTACTCGCCGCTCGTTTGGTTTCTGCTGACCTTCCCGTTCAAGTTCCTCATCGATCGGCAACGTACACTCGGGGCCCTCCACTGGGTTCACACCGGCTTCTTCCTCGTCGAGGTTCTCCTGATCACGTTCCTCGTTCACTTCATGGGCGGAAGCGAGTGGATCGGCGTCACCTTCTACATGTTCACCGTCATCTATGCCAACATCTTCCTGACACGGTTCCAGGGCTCCCTCGTCACCCTCCTGGTCGTCCTCTCGTATTCCGGCCTGGTCCTGCTTGAATTCACCGGTCTGATCCCGCACCGATCCCTCTTCTCCGCCGTCGGGGAACCGCACCGGAGCTTCGGGTACGCACTGACGACGATCCTGGCAGGCGCGGTCGGCATGTACGCCGTCGTCGCCCTCACCGTCCGCTCGTTCGCCGACGTCTTCGCGCACAAGAATCGCATCTTGGCCCGGCGGGAGCGAGAGCTCTCCCGGTTGTCGCGGCGTCTTCTGACGGCTCAGGACGAGGAACGCCGGCAGATCGCACGCACGCTCCACGACGATCTGATCCAGACACTCGCAGCGATCAAGCTGCGTCTGACTCCGCACAGGGAGCACCTCGGCTCCGAGGCGTACGGCGAGGTCTGCGAAATCATCGACCGTTCGATCGAGCAGACCCGGTCGCTCGCGTACTCCGTCAGACCCCCACTTCTCGACGACCTCGGATTGGTCCCCTCGCTCGAACGCCTCGCCGAGTCGGTCGCGGCAGAGAGCGGGATCACGGTCGAGGTCGAGGCGCGCCTACCCGAGCGCCCTCACGTCGGCGTCGAGAGCCTCCTCTTTTTCGTCGCGCAGGAGGCCATGCAGAACGTGGTTCGCCACGCGGATGCCGATCGCGTGAATGTCGATCTTCGCGCCGAAAGGAGGACGCTTCGATTGGCGGTTCAGGATGACGGCGTCGGTTGCCATCCGGAAGACCCACAGGGGCTCGGCCTTCGCGGCATCCGTGAGCGGGTGGAAGTCAGCGGCGGGACCGTCTCGATCCGTCCAGCTCCGGGCGGGGGTACAATCGTCAGCGTGGAGGTCCCGTTCGATGCCGATTCGAGTCGCGATCGTCGATGACCACGCGCTGATCCGCGATGCGCTGTCCGCCCTGATCTCGGCCGAGCCCGACATCGACGTCGTCGCCTCCGTCGGAGACGGCGTCGCCGCGGTGCAAGCGGCCGAGGAGGCTCGTCCCGACGTCGTACTCCTCGACATCGCCCTGCCGGACACAAACGGTCTCGACCTGATCGACCGGATCCGCGAAGGCAGCCCGGCGACCCGCGTGCTCATCCTCTCAATGCACTCGGAGCCGGAATACGCGGCGGCGGCTCACGAGCGAGGCGCTCGTGGGCTCATCGCCAAGTCGGCACCCGTGGATGAACTGATCGAGGCGATCCGCGCCGTCGCGGGTGGTGATTCGATCCCGGTCGAGGGGGAGATGACGAAGCGGGAGCACGAGATCCTCGCGCGCATCGGCCAGGGGGCCACGAACGATGAGATCGCGTCCGCCCTCAACCTTCAGCCCAAGACGGTCGAGGCGTACGGCCAGCAGCTAATGGCCAAGCTCGGTGTCCGCACACGCGCCGGTCTGATCGGCCGCGCGCGACGTATCGGTCTCTAGTGAAACCCAATTAGCACGGTCCCCCATTCCCCCTCGTCCTACCGAGTCCGTAGAATGTGTCCACGATGGCCATCCGGGTGGTCTTGGCGGACGATCACGATTTGGTGCGTACGTGCATTCGCACGTTGCTTGCGTCTCATGGGATCGATGTGGTCGCAGAGGCCGGGGACGGACGCTCGCTCCTCCGGGACGTACGGGAACACCGACCCGACGTCGCCCTCGTAGACGTCTCGATGCCGCTCCTCGACGGGATCGAAGCGACGCGACGGATCGGTAAGCTCTCCTCCGAAACCCGTGTTGTCATCCTGACGATGCATCCCGACGCGCATCTCGCCCGCAGGGCGCGGAGCGCCGGGGCGTGGGGCTACGTCGTGAAAGACGAGACATCGGATCGGCTCATCGAGGTGATCGAGCGGGTCATGGCCGGCGAGCGGTGTATCACGACGGGTGATTCGGAGGACCACGACGTCCTGACGACCAGAGAGCACGAAGTCCTCCAACTGATCGCAGAAGGGAAGCGGAACCAAGAGATCGCCGCGATTATGAGCCGGAGCATTCACACGGTCCGCAGCCATCGTGCCCGGCTGATGAGGAAGCTGGGCGCTCGAAGCGCGACGGAACTCGTCAAGGCCGCCGAGGAGCGAGAACTCCTCACGTGGCCGGTCTAGTCAATCGGAGGGTATGTGACGCAGGGAATCCTTGAAGCATATCGAGGGGAGATCGAGGGTGGCCTTTCGCACGAGCTGCGGGGTGACGCGCCGCTCCGCTCGCTCCTTCGATACCACATCGGGCTGGAAGATGAACACGGGATGCCTACAAGCGCGACCGGGAAGCTCCTTCGACCGAGCCTCGTCCTGTTCGTCGCGGAACAGCTCGGAGCGAGCCTCGAGGCGGCTCTCCCCAGCGCCGTGGGCATCGAGCTGATCCACGGCTTCTCTCTCATCCACGATGACATCCAGGACCGCGATCGCATCCGCCGCGGTCGTCCCGCGGTTTGGACGATCTGTGGGATCGAACAGGCAATCAACGCCGGCGATCTGATGCACACCCTGGCGATCTCGGCCGCGCTCGGGTCCTCTCCCTCCGCCGCCGACTGCCTGATCCGAGCGACCCAGGAGATGATCGAGGGCCAATGCCGCGACCTCGAATTCGAGCGCCGGGAGGTCACCGCCGACGACTACCTGATGATGATCGACCGGAAGACCGGGGCCCTCCTCCGCTGTGCCTTCGAACTCGGCGGCATCGCCGCCGGAGTCAACGGCCACGTCCATACAGACCTCGCCGGGCTGGGGCGGGCCGTCGGACGGGCATTCCAGATCAGGGATGACCTCCTCGGCATCTGGGGGAAGGACGACGTGCTCGGCAAGACGACCGGATCGGACATCCGTCGAAGGAAGAAGACCCTTCCCGTGATCCTTCTGTTCGAGCACACCGAGGGCGAAGACAGGGCTGCGCTGCAGAGGCTCTACGGCGGCGAAGAGGCTCCCGGAAGTGAGATCGCCGAGGGCGACGTCGCGTGGGTCGTCGAACGCTTGGACGACCTCGACGCACGGAGCGCGTGCGAGACGATCGTCCGACGGCATCTGGGCGAAGCGATCGACCGCCTCCGGGAGCTCCCTTTCCCGATCGATGCGCGAAGCCGGATGGAAGGGCTGATCGATCTCCTCGCAAGGAGGGAGAAATGAGCCGTCCGTTTCGACTCGACCTCTCTGTCGCGCGGCACCTCATCGGACGGGTGGCGCAACGCGCCGGCCGCTTCCCGCTCGTCACGATGCTCGAACCGCTCGAGGCATGCAATCTGACGTGCACCGGGTGCGGACGCATCCGCGAGTACCGAGACGTAGTCGACCGACGCCTGACGGTCGACGAGTGCCTCGCGGCCGTTCGAGCCTCCGACGCGCCGATCGTGTCGATCTCCGGCGGAGAACCGCTCCTCCACGCGCGGATCGATGGGATTGTCCGCGCCATTACCGCGGATCGCCGCTTCATCTACCTGTGCACGAACGGGTTGCTGCTGCAGGAGAAGCTCGACCTGTTCGAGCCGTCACCGCGATTGGCGTTCGTTGTCCACCTCGACGGAACCGAATCGGCCCACGATCGGATCACCGAGCGCCCGGGGACGCACTCGACCGCCATCGCGGCAATTCGTGAGGCCGTTGCCCGCGGTCACCGCGTCTGCACCAACACGACGCTCTTCCACGGCTCGGACGTCGACGACCTTCACGCGCTCTTCAGCACGCTGGTCGACGTCGGTGTCGAGGGCCTGATGGTATCGCCCGGGTACTCGTACGAAGACGTTCCGAATCAGGACCTCTTCCTGCGCCGACAAGAATCGGTCGCCGTCTTCCGGGATGTCCTCGACCCAGCGAAGGGCTTCTCGTTCTACAACAACCCGCTCTATCTCGACTTCCTGCGCGGGGAACGCGAGTACGACTGCGCCGCTTGGACGACCGTGACCTACACGGTCCTCGGATGGCGGCTCCCCTGCTACGCGATCGCCGATCGACACGTCGACGACGT
>CBFCYU010000095.1:0-6974 GCA_965602415.1 uncultured bacterium
CGACGATCTCGGAGCGGAAGACACAGCGGTGAAGAACATTACCGTCGATCCGTAGGGAGACAGCGCTGAGGCCCGGCGCTAGGCCTCGTCCTTTCGGTTGATGTATGAGGACGTGACAAGCACGTTCATCCAGACGAGCAGCAGAGCCGTGCCGGCGATACTGCCGACGTGGACGACAACGTCTGATGCAAATGTGATGAGAAGCGAGTCGAGTCCCACCACCACGCCGTAGAGGGCCGCGAGACAGAAGAACAACCCGACCGTTGATCGCCAATCGAGCGTCACCCGAAGGCTCTCTCGAAGAGCGAGGATCGCCGACTTCTGTTCAAAGACGATCGCCTGCTTGTAGTAGATGAACCGCATCCCGACGTAGATGCCCGGAATCAAGAGAAGCACCCCTCCTGCGATCACCGCGGCCCCCACGGCAATCTCGCCGAGGAACAGCCGGGGGAACAGGCTCTGAGCGTCGCTGAGCACAGCGCGCCAATCCGTGCAGGTCTCCTCCCGAAGCGCGGCAGCAATGGCCGGAAGCAGCAGAGCGTGGTAGATCGGTGAGAGCAAGAGGAGTCCCCCGATGCTCAACACCCAGTAGGGGCTTCGCACGTCGAGGAATCCAGCCTGCAGGCTGGCCGCGTAGAGAAGCCCGGAGTAGCCGACGGAGAGGGCAAGCAACACGGGAAACCGAAGCGGAAGGAGCAGGACGCGCCTAAGCCGTTCCCAGGTCCTCATCGTCTTCGCGGAGAAGCTCTCCCAGCCGGATCGATCGCTCGACCGCCTCGTCAACGACGAACTGAAGCTCCGGCGTGTGGCGCAACGAGAGCCGATCGGCCAGTTCGCTCCGATAGAACCCTCGATCTCGCACAAGTGCCGAGTGGAACGCCTCGCGCTCCGTGTCGGCTCCGGCGGCAACATACACCTTGGCGTGCCGAGCGTCGGGCGAAAGGCGCACCTCCATAACCGTGGGGAACGCGTCACGCACTACGGGATCGCGGCTCTCGAACTCGATGATCGCGGCCAACTCGCGTTGTATCTCTTCCCGAAGTCGGGCCAACCTTCGCTTGCTGCTCATAGGATCTCAATGTGTGATTCGGCCATCTCGTACCCGTCTCCTCGTTCGAACTCGACGCAGAGCCGAGTGAGGACCGACTCGGTGAAGCGGGCGTCGTTCGATAGGTGCGCGACACAGAGCGTCAGTCGGCCGAGGTCGTCTTGGTCGTTCATCTCGCAGGCGGCGAAAGCGGGTCCGCGACGCTGCACGTCGGCAAGAAGTCGTTTGACGATCGACCGCTTCTCCTTGATCGAGTCGACGGCATAGAGGTGAAACTGCAGAGTTGCCAGGCCGACGTTCATTGCCCGCTAGCGAACGACCTCTTCCATTTCGAAGACCTCGAGCCGATCGCCAACTTCGACGGCATCGAAATCCTTGATGCGCAATCCGCACTCGCGGCCGGCTTGGACCTCTCGCACGTCATCTTCGAACCGACGAAGGGAAGCGATCTCTCCAACGTGGAGCTCCTCACCGTTGCGCGTCACACGGACGTGCGCCCGCCGGGTCGCACGGCCGTCGGCGACGTAACAGCCCGCGACCACACCGGTCGGGACCTTGAACAGGTCTCGCACCTCCACGATGCCAATTTGCGTTTCAGTGAACTCCGGCGCGAGCCTCCGCTTCAGCGCACTCTCGACTTCCTCCACTAGGCCGTAGATCACGTCGTAGGTGAGAATGGCGACGTTCTCCCGGTCGGCAACCCTCGCCGCTTTGGGATCCGCCTTCACGCCGAAGCCGACGATCAGGCACTGGTCAGCTACGGGAGACGCAAGGAGGATGTCGCTCTCGGAGATCGTGCCAACCCCGGCGTGGAGGATCTCCAGTTCGACGTCGCCGACGTCGAGCCCTTCGATCTCCCGCCGTGCTGCTTCGAGCGCGCCGGTCGAGTTCGCCTTGAGAACGAGGAGGAGCTTCGCTGCTTCCTCCGCCCGGGCGAAGTACTCATCGAAGCTCTTCGGACGCTCCACGACCTGCTGAACCTTCTTCTCCCGCAGACGATCCCGAACGATCTTCCGCGCTTCCGCCTGGTCCTTCACCACACGGATGACAGCACCAACCTCGGCGACGTCGCCAAATCCGAGGATTTCCGCGGCCACACCCGGGGGCATCTCTCCGACACGGTTCCCGGTCTCGTCGAGGAGGGCCTTGATCCGTCCGTACGTAGAACCGGCAACGATCCAATCCTTCTCCCGAAGGGTGCCGTCTCGCACCACCGCGGACGCCACGGCACCTCGACCACTGGTGAGATGGCTCTCGATGATCACCGCCTCAACGGGGCCGTTGGGATCGGCACGAAGGTCCTCCATCTCCGCGACGAGAAGGATCATCTCCAGCAGTTCTTCGATGTTCTGACCCTGAAGCGCGGAGATCTCAATCGTGATCGTGTCGCCTCCCCAGGCCTCGGGGGTCATCCCCCGCTGCGCGAGGTCGTTCATGACCTTGCTCACGTCCGCGTTGGGACGATCGATCTTGTTGATTGCCACGATCATCGGGATGCCCGCGGCGTGGATGTGATCGATCGCCTCGACGGTCTGAGCCATGATGCTGTCGTCAGCCGCCACGACAAGAATCGCGATGTCCGTCACCTGCGCCCCACGTGCCCGCATCCCGGTGAACGCCTTGTGCCCCGGCGTGTCGATGAACGTGATCCGTTGGCCGTGGAGTTCCGCTTGATAGGCGGCAATCCCCTGCGTGATCCCGCCCGCCTCTTTGCCTGCAAGGTGGGATTTGCGAATTGCATCGAGTAGCGTCGTTTTCCCGTGGTCGATGTGGCCAAGGACCGAAACGATCGGCGGGCGCGGCTCGCCGTGGGACCGTCGCTCGCGCCTCGTTGGAGCGCTTGACTTCCCCGTCTCAGCGGCTTCGGTCTTACGTTCCGACCGAGCCCCGGCTTCCGCTGGAGTCTCCCGCTTTGCGACGTCCTCCTCCTCGTAGAGGTGGAGAATCAGGGTGTACTCCTCCTCGTCGACGGAGTTCGCCGCTTTGAGTCCAGGCATCCCCATCTCGCCGAGTTTGGCGATCAGGTCTCTACTCGGTATCCCGAGCTCTTTGGCAATCTCATAGACTCTCTTCTTGGCCAATCGTAGTCCTCGCTTCTGGTTTCGATGCAATGCAAACGCGGTCCAGACTATACGGGATCGCCCTGATATCGTCAAACGCCTGATTGGATCGGGGATTCCTCGTCAGCGGCCGAACAACCAGACCAGCACGGCGACCACGCCAAACCCGCCAACGATCCAGAGGAGGACCCTCGCGCTGAGAAAGCGGATCCGCCGCTTCTCGCCCGCCGAGAACTCCAGGTTCTTCGGATAGCGCAGCGTCATACGCTGAGACTTCTTGTATGTCTTGACGTAGAGTGAGATCTTCTTCTGCCGCTTGTAGACGACGGCAAGATTGTGCATGGCGTTGACCTGCTTCGGATCGACCTCCAACGCCCGATTGTAGGCGTACTCCGCGCGGCTCAGGTCCGCTCCATCGAAGTAGACGTTGCCGAGGCGGTAGTAGAGTGTCGCCTTGTCGATCCCGTACTGCAGCGCCTCAACCAGGAGCGAAATCGCATCCTGGAATCGCTTCTCTCTGCGAAGCTGGTCCGCCCGCGTCATCGCTTCTCGAACGAAGGCAGTCTGCTCTTCACGCGTCTGCGGAGCCGGTGTACTCATCGAGCCACTTCCTCACCTTCTGAATGTCCTCCCACGTCAGGTACTTCGGACTCCCCTTCGCCCTCGACGGATTGCGGAGAAGATAACTCGGATGAAACATCGGGTACAAGAGCATCCTGCCACGCCAGGTATAGAACGTTCCGTGGGATCTCGTGATCCCAGGAACCTCAGGGAGGAGCCACTGCGTCGACGTGTTCCCGAGCGCTACGATCAACGCCGGCTGAATCAGTGCGATCTGAGCCTCGAGGTACGGGAAGCAGACCTCCATCTCCGGCTTCGACGGAACGCGGTTGCCGGGCGGGCGGCACTTGACCACGTTGGTGATGTAAGCGCTCGCGCGCGCGATCTCGACCGACGCGAGGACCTCATCGAGCTTCTGTCCCGCCGGTCCAACGAACGGCCTGCCCGTCTGATCCTCCACCTCACCCGGCCCTTCGCCGACGAACAGGATCGTCGCCTTTGGGTCCCCTTCGCCGAAGACGACGTTCGCTCGCGTCTCATGCAGCGGGCACCGCGTACAGGAGACGACGCGCGAACGAAGAGACTCGAGGGTCAGTGGTGATTCGGGGTGTGCATTCATCGGGATCTCCTGTTCGGATGCACGAGAAGAAGCGCGATACGCAGCACGAGAGCGGGCAACGGGATTCGAACCCGCGACCCTCAGCTTGGGAAGCTGATGCTCTACCACTGAGCTATGCCCGCAAGGGTTGAAGGCATTATATCGCTCGCCAATTGGCCCAACAACGCTAGGCTCTGAGTGCCTCCAGCGCCGGAAGCTGCTTCCCCCGAAGAAACGCAAGGCAGGCGCCGCCCCCGGTGGAGACGTACGAGACCCGATCAACGAGTCCGAATCGTGCGATCGCCTCTCCCGTCTCTCCTCCCCCGATGACGCTGTACGCATCCGATTCGGCCACGGCTTCGCCGATCCCTCGGGTCCCGGCGGAGAATGCCTCGACCTCGAACGCGCCCAACGGCCCGGTCCAAACGAGCGTCTTCGCCGCCAGGATTCGCTCGGTGAACCGGATGACCGTCCTCGGTCCGATGTCCAGCCCCCGCCACCCGGTCGGGATCGCTCGCGCATCGCACGTCCGGATCTCACCATCCGGGGAGAGATCGACCCCGATGACCACGTCCTCGGGAAGGTGGATCGTCGTTTTCTCGCGTTCCGCCACGGCCTGAATTCCCCGGATTTCGTCGAGCAACCCCTCATCGACGAACGAATCCCCGACGTCGGCACCGAACGCGCGGAGGAACGTGAGGGCCACCCCGCCACCGATCAGAATTTCGTCGACCCGGGGGACCAAGTCCCGAAGTGCGCCGAGCTTGCTCCGCGCCTTCTTCCCTCCGACGATCGCCAAATACGGCCGCTCGGGCTTCTCGAGGCTGGACAGAGCGGCAATCTCCCGCTCCATCAAGAACCCGGCATAGGCCGGGAGATGATCGGCGATTCCGACCGTCGAGGCGTGCGCCCGATGGACAGCGGCGAACGCATCGTTGACGTAGACATCGCCGAGCCGGGCCAGTTCGCGGGCGAATCCCGATTCGTTCGTCGCCTCCTCGCGATGGAACCGGACGTTCTCCAGAAGGAAGACGTCGCCAGGGCTCCCACCTTCGACCGCATCGGAGACCACCGGACCGATGCAGTCCTCGAGCTGCCGAACCGGTCGGCCGAGCAGATCCGCCAGACAAACCCCGACCGGAGCGAGCCGCAGCGCCTCGACCACGCGTCCCTCCGGCCGCCCGAGATGCGAGATCAGCACCACCTTCGCGTCGTGTTCGAGCAGGTGTTGCAGAGTGGGGAGCGAAGCGCGAAGCCGCGCGTCGGCGGCGACTCGCCCCCCGGACAACGGCACGTTGTAATCGACTCGCACCAGGACTGTCTTCTCCTCAACGTCTGCACGTCCGACACCGCGTAGTTCCATCGACGCTCCCTTCCACGTGACTTCCCTTGGAGACACAATCGCGATTGAATGCCCTTCAGATGGGGATTATAATGCAATGTGATGAACAATCAAAACCTCATCATCCTCGCCATTGGAGTCTTCGTGACGCTGATCGTGACCGTTGCGGCGGTCGATCAGTACCTGCTGGATGAACACCCTCCCACCGAGGTGAGCGGGCTCATCTGGCGGATCGAGAACTCGTTCTCCCGGATCAAGGATCTCGAGGCCGTCCTCGAGATCACGAAGGCCCACGCACCGAACGAGCCGATCCGAATGGTCGTTCGGTATCTCAAAGGCCCGATCCCCGCCCTATCCGTACGATACATACGGCCGGACAGCGTCAAGGACGAGCTATTCGTCGTCCAGAACGATCAGCTCTCGCACTACCTTCCGCAGGAGAACCTCGTCGTCATCAAGAGGTGGGTCGGCGTTCCGCTCGCGGCCATCGGACTCGGGAACCTCGACCTCTCAGGGCTGAAGCAGGATTGGTCCTCCGGAAAAGTGCGGATCGCAGTCGTCCAGGATGTGCCGGGGTTCACGCCGGATCTATTCCGGGCGCCGCTCGTTCTTGAAGCATCCTTTGCCCAGATCGACGGCGGCCCGGCACTGTTCTCGTCCACGCTCTCGGCACAAGGCTGTCCACTCTCGTTCTCGTTCTGTCCCGGGACCGAGGAACGCGACGAGCCCCACGCGACGAGCTGGGGCCTCATCTCGACGCTCGGCGCTAACGGTTCCATCGGAGGCAGCTACATCCTCGAAGTCAGGGATGCCAAGTCGAACGAACTCGTACGCATGATCTGGGTCGAGCACAACACGTTTCTGATTCGCAAGATCGTTGTGTTCGACGACGGACAGCGGTCGACCACGCTGTACGTCGAGCGGATCGATCTGGATCAGGGCCTGACCGAAGAGGAGATCATCACCCTCCCGTCGCGCGGGGTGGAGACGATCCGGGGCTGATCGCCTACTCCTCTTGTTTCTGATGAAGCCAGTTCCGCTTCCGGAATTCCCGCAGATCGAGGTTCTCCTCGACGAACTCCTGGAATTCGTCTTCGTCGGCGAACGGAGATTCGATCGCCGCCGTCTTGAAGACCTCGTCGGAGATGAAGATCGGGCAACCGGAGCGGAGCGAGAGGGCGAGCGAATCGGACGCTCGTGCGTCGAACTCGAGGACCTCCTCGTGGACGTCGCGCAGGAAGATCGACGCGAAGTACGTCCCGTCTTGAACGGCCTTGATCACGACCTTCTCGACCCGCGCCTCGAGCTCCTCGATCATCTGCTTCATCAGAACATGCGTCAGCGGACGGGGAAACTCCTCGCTCT
>CBFCYU010000096.1:0-6886 GCA_965602415.1 uncultured bacterium
GCCGCTCGTTCGCCGCCTTCCGCCCTCCATTGTCGGTCAAACGAATCGAGATCGGTCGCGTTTTGATTACGTTGGAGGACGATCTCGAACCCGAGGAGGCGGGGCCGCTCCCTCCGATTACGCTCCTCGAGGTCGAACTGGCGAACCTCGCCTTCCCAGCAGACTTGAGAACGGCACCGGTCTTCGTCCGGCTCCACGGCCGATGGGACGACGATCCGGAGTCGGGTTTCGAGCTGTCGGCTCGTTTCGACTCGTCCGGACGCACCTACGAGTTCTCCGTCACGCGGCTCGACCTTCCCCGCCTCGCGCGCTTCTACGCGACGACCCTCCCTGTGACGATCGATTCGGGGAAGGCATCCCTCGCCGGGCGCTTGCGCTTGGAGGGGAACGAGGCGTCTGGGGACGCCTCGTTCCTGCTCGAGGATCTCCGTCTCCGCGGGGATCCGAACCGTCCGTTGTTCGGCCTACCGGTGGAGATATCCGACCGCGTCATCGCCGGGATCAACCGGTACGCTGACGATCTGCCGATCGTCTTCGGGTCGGTGATCGGTGGTCCCGCCGACGCACCGGCGCTCGAGTGGGAGGCCCCGTGGCTCGCGACCGCGCGAGAGGGTCTCCTGATGACCGGACAACGCGGATTCGCATCGACGATCGACCAGCTTGGTCTCCGAATCGACAATCTCGGGGGGCTGGACGGAATCCCCATTGCACCGGACTACGAGGCGCTGCGGGACGAAACGGCGAACACCGCGCGGACGATCATCGAGAGCGAAGCCCAAGACCTCCTCCGGGATCTGCTCGTTCCGTTCCCCGGGGTCGCACCAACGCCGTCTCACGAAGCGAACGCCGAATCAACCGATTTCCTCCCCGACCTACTGGAGAAGCTCCTCCGCTCCCAGCAAGAGGCCGTAGACGGAGACGATAGCGAGACGGAACCGGAGTAGTCTACCGACCGAGAAGCCATTCGAAGCACGTAGGTCTCCGGAAGACCTTGTATCCCGTGCAGTAGCGGGTATACTTCCGTTCCGGTTATGGCCTCGACTCGGTTGGTCGTGGTTTGTCTTTCGAACGTTCTCAAAGAATCTGTGGAGGTGCGAGCGATGCTGAATCAGTTCAGGCAAGTCGACGTTCGGTCCCTCCGGGGACGCGCCGAGTAGTCGGTTGCACCCGTTCGTCAATCCATCTGCCTAGGTCAACAACGGCTTCATCGGGCGCGCGGCGTGAGCCGTGCGGCAGGGCTGTCCGAAATGCCGGTCAACGAGCCGCTCATTGAGCGGAAGTCCACGTCGAAGATCTGGATCGGTTCATTCCCGAATTCCGGGTTGGAATCAGTACGGAGCACTGGCGGGCTCGCCCGCCGGGCCGGTCCCGTCTGCCTCCCTCGGAGCGGTCCTTCGAACCGAACGGCACCCGAACACGCACTAACGAGGAGGAAGCGATGAGCAATGAGTCTGATGGGGTGGTGGCGCCCTCCGCGTATGGCGCCGAGATCATTGAGAGAGGGCAGATCGATTCAGCGAAAGGGCTTAGGACAAGCGAGGTGGGATGCGATGTATGCAATATACCAGGCGGAAGCCTTGATGCAGCTCGTATACGAGGAACGCCTCGGATACGCCGAGCGTCGTCGGATGCATAACTCGGTGCTTCGCCGATCCCGCGTGCGCAGCACGCTGCGCCGCGCGATCGAGGAGGGTCTCCGGTACGGGATCGAACCTCACGAGGTAGAGCGCGAGTTCACCACGACCCTTCAACAGGTCGCAAACCGGTAGTCTTCCGGGATCACCGGTAACTCCCAGGCACGAGGGGGAGCGCCTAGCGCTCCCCTTTGTTTTTCCCACCGCGACGGACCCAGGGCCGTCGGCCCATTGGCGCATCGGGCAGCATCGTTGTAGGATTCCTACCGAAGGCAGGAGGGGGAGTTCTCACCAGAGGGGCGTCGGAACACAGACCGACGGACAACCACGCGGACCTAGGAGACTAGAGATGAAGGTACTCGTCACCGGGCTATTCGAGATGGCGGCGCTGCATGCGATTCGGCGCTTCGGACAGATGGGCTACGAGGTCCACACGGCGGAAGGTCACTATCTGGCGTTCTCCGGTTTCTCGAAGTACGTATCGAAGAGGCTTCGGGTCCCGAACATGCGCTACCATCTGAAGGAGTACACGCAGGGCGTCGTTGAGCTGCTCGAGTCCGGCGGCTACGACTACTACTTCCCGTCCTACGAAGAAATCATCCCAATGAGCCGCTACCGCGAGCGCATCTCGGCGGTGACCACAACCATCCTCCCCGACACGGAGACGCTGATGACGATGCACGACAAGCATCGCCTCGACGCATTGGCACGGGAGATCGGCATTGACTCCCCCGAGGCGTTCTGTCCGAAGTCGTCTCAGGAAGCGCGCGAGCACATTGCTTCGGTGGAGCTGCCCGTCGTCATCAAGATGACGAAGACGTCAGGGGCGGCCGGCTTCCGAAAGATCTATGAGCGGGACGGGTTCGAGAAGGCGTATTTCGATGTCGTGCGGATCAACAATCTGCCCGAATCCGATCTCCCGATGATTCAACAGCTCATCGAAGGGCCGACAACGTGCACCCTCCACATCTGCCATCGAGGCGAGGTGCTCGGCGAGGTTATGTACCAGGGCCTTCGAACCATGCCCCGTAGCGGCGGAACGACCGTCTTCCGCGAGAGCTTGTCCGATCCTGCTTGCCAGGAGGCGGCGGCACAGATCGTCAAACACCTCGATTTCACCGGACTTTGCGGATTCGACTTCATCATGGACGAGAAGACGGGACGACCGTTCCTCGTCGACGGGAATTGCCGGATCACCCCCGCGGTGACGATGGCCTATCATGGAGGCTGTGATCTCGTCGAGGCGTGGGTCCGTGTCGCGAACGGAGAGGATGTTCCCCCACTGCCAACGACGCGCGTGGGCGTGCGCACTAAGATGCAGTTCGCCGATTTCATCTGGCTCCTCGAGAGCTACGCCGCTGGCTTCAAGGACTGGTCCGGGGAGCGGAGGCTGCGCAAGACGTGGTGGCGCGAGAAGGACTTCTTCTACGACATCCACAGCTTCAGCGATCCGATGCCAAACATCATGATCTGGGTCTACATCCTGACCAATTGCTACAAGCTGATCTTCACCGACTTCGATTCGGCACAGCTGTTCATCTTCCACAACCAGTACGTCGAGGAGCCGGATCGGCCCAGCTAGCGGGCAGCAAGATCACTGCGGAGCGCCGCGGACGATGACGCCGCGGCGCTCAAGCTCCTCGATCGCACGCCGTGCGTCCGAGCCAGCCGTCCCGTCGAGGTGGGCGTCGGTCAGGTCGAGTGCGTCTCCTTCACCCAGTCCGGGGTTTGCCAGTAGAGGTGCGACGTCGGAGACGTCCGTCCCGGACAACCCTAGAACTCGCAGGTTGGGCAGCTGAGAGAGAATCTCGATCTCTTCCAGCGGGTTGCGATCGAGCCAGAGTTCCTCCAGCCTAGCCAATCCGCCAAGCGGGGCGATCTCCTCGATTTTGTTGCCCCACAGGCTCAGTCGGCGGAGTTCGACAAGCCCCGCCAGGGGCGAGGCGTCGACGATACCGTTCGAATCGAGGCCGAGGCCCTCGAGACGCGTCAGCGACGCGAGAGGCGACAGGTCAACGATCCGGTTTCCCCCCAGGCTAAGCTTGACGAGGTTCACCAATCCGGCGAGAGGAGCGAGGTCCTCGATCCCGGTGTTCGGAAGGCCGAGCCAGACCAGCTTCGTCAGACCGGCGAGCGGGGAAAAATCCTCGATCGGGTTCCCGCTCAAGCCCAGCTCAGTCAGCTCGGTGAGCTTCGCGAACGGTGAGATGTCGGTGATCCCGCTGTTCCATAAGCCGAGCCACCGAAGCTCGGTCAGCTCGGCAAGCGGCCTGGCGTCGGTGACGAAATTGAAGTCGAGATCGAGCTTTCGTAGGTTTGTCAGCCCGGCCAAGGAGGAGACGTCGGTCACACGATTGCTCCGAAGGACGAGCATCTCCAACCGCCGCAGCGCAGAGAGCGGCGTCAGGTCCGAGACGTGATTCTCACCCAAGTCGAGCCGGACCAGGTTCTCGCACAGCTCAAGACCGCCCAAGGCCGCGATCTGCCGACCGACGGCGTCGAGTTCGGTCAGCCGACGCAAATCGTGCTCTCCTATGGCCGCCGCCTCGATTCCGAGTGCCTCGCGGATCGCCGCCTCCAATCGGGAATCGGGAAACTCGATCGGTGGGGTGCGAGCACAGGAAGACAGCAGCACAGCCAGGATTGCAGCCACGACCAGGACCCTCATCCTGTCACCTCGGGGGAGTGTAGCACGAACGGAGTGGTGGAGCGGCCATTCCAACGGAGAAGGAGGGAGGGGAACGGCTCTCGTCTCGTCACCCTCCCTCCGGAGTCAAGGAGGCGTTACAGTTTCTCGTTACCGCACTACCATCGTACGAGGCGACACCGAGCGGACTGAGGGCGCGCGTCGGATGTCGACGGGACGTTCGCGGTGCAGAAGAACCCGAAACGCCGATCGGCGGAATGCGACATGAGGGCTCGATTGGGAGTAGACACACGGCCAGGACGTCTGGCGGGGCCGCCCAGCACCCGGCAGCTCAGAGGTTCGCCAGCAGTGCTTCGGTCACGGTCAGCATGTGATCGAACGTGACCAGCGGGGTGACTTCGAACCCGTGGCTGCTCGCCCGGACGTAGCCGAGACAGGCGACGCGCGGAGACGCACCGATCGAGTAGACGAGGCTCGCGTCGCTCGCCGCCCCGGCGTAGACAGCCGACTGGAGCTCGACCCCTACATCGGAGGAGATCCGACAGATCTCGCGCAGAAGCTCCTGATCGTAGGTGGCGACGCGATCCCTACTGCGGATCGCCGGGCGGCCGTTGAGCTCAAGCGGGCACTCGGGGACGAGTGGGCTCCCGTCGATCGCGACGAACACGTCCGGCCGCTCGCGCTGGGCGAGGACCTTCGCGCCGAGGCAGCCGATCTCCTCCTCCACGGTGAACGCGGCGATCGTCGGCGACCTCGGGGCCAGATCCTCGTTCTTCAACCGTTCGAGCGCCCGGAGCAGGCACGTGACCGACAGCCGGTTGTCGAACGTCCACGCACCGACCCACGGGTTCGCCGGATCGCCGAACACGAACGGTCCGCGGACGTCGCGAGCTGGGACAATCGGCGAGCCGACTCGGATTCCCCTCTCGGCGAGTCGCTCCACGGAGAGGCCGGTCAGCACGCGAACGCCCTCCCAGCCCGGACACTCGGAGGCTTGTGCGCGGGAGTGGCCGGAGCCCATCGAGGTTGCACCGAGGATCGATCCGTGATCCCCGAGGATCTCCACCGCCGTCTCGCCGAGCTTCCACGGGAGCATTCCGCCGAGACGCTCCACACGCAGGATTCCGCCCGGCTCGAGCGCGGTGACAACGAGTCCGATCTCGTCGATGTGCGCCGCGATGCAGCAGATCGGGCGATCGGAAGACCGGCCCTCCAACCGAACGAAGACGTTCCCGGCCGGATCGACCTCCGGCGCATATCCAAGGCCTCGAAGCCTGTCGACCAGGAACGCGATCATCCGGTCCTCGTGCCCGGAAGGGGCAGGAGTCTTCAGCAACTCGGTGAACAGACGGAGCCCCGCGTGGTCACTCGTGATCCGATCCACAGTCTCCTCTCCCTCCTTTGGCGCGTCTTCACTTGCTCGATGCGAGTCGCTCCGCGTACGCCTCCAGGGCCCGCACCGCCCGCCGATCCTCGTCGGCCATGGCGCGGAAGAAGGAACAGGCCACTCCTTCCAGTCCGGCGATCCGATCGTAGAGCGCCGCCGTGACGCCCTTGCGCCGGATCGCCACGCCGATCGCCTTCTCAAGCGTCGGCCTCGGAGCCGCCTTGAGGTGAACGAGAAGGTCCGCGAGCTCGGGCACCTCGCCGGCGCGAGCGGTCATCTCCTCGGGGATCATCCGGGAGAGCATCTCCGTGCGCCCGCGCTCCGCCGCCGCCAGTTCGGCGAACAGCCCTTGGATCTCCGGATCGTCGACCCTCGGGGCCCACTCCTTGAACAGCGCCTCGGCCTCCTGCGATCTGGCCACAGCGAAGTCGAGCGCCTTCTGCAGTGGATTGCGCATCGAACCTCCAACACAGCGGACACCGGAGGATGTAGATGGATTCCGCGTGCAAGCCGGAGTATAGGGCGTACGATGCGGGGATGCGAGAGCCGAACGGGCGGATTGGGACGCCCGCCTCGTCGAGAGATTACTCCTTGTCCAACGGGAGATTGGCGAAGAACCGCGTCCCTCCGTCCGGCACGCTCTCGACGGTCATCCGTCCGGCATGATCACAGACAAAGCTGTAGCGGATCGTTCGAGAGAGGAGATCGACCGACAAACCGGCCTCCGGGAAGACATCTTCTGCTCCTGCCCGGATAGCCTCCAGCGCCCATCGAACGTCCTGAACACCGGCCAGGAAGACGATCGGAGTGGCAGGCATCGGCCGTTGAACGGCCCGGAGCGTGGAAATTCCCTGGCTGTCGTGGAAACCCAGGTCGAAGGAGAGAAGCGGAGTCGCGGATGGCCCTCAATGCATCGTACAGGGTCACTGCGGCTGCGGCTCAAAGGTCCGGAGCGCCACAAGTGGCGAGCTCCCGACTCAACCGAACATCGCCGACGCTCCCTCGATCAGGAGGATCTTCAGACGTTCGTCGCTCATGAGCCTCCACCGTCCTCCGGCGTGTCCGCGTCCAATCGTCCCTGCTCCATGTGGGACCCGCTCCGCTTCTCGACGTACATCGCCTTGTCCGCGGCGTCCATCAGCTCCTCGAGGGTCGGCGAGGTCGTAGGATCGAACGGCGCACTGCCGAGCGAGACGGTGAGTTCCAACGTGCCCTCGA
>CBFCYU010000097.1:0-6724 GCA_965602415.1 uncultured bacterium
TACCTAGCCGGAGGGGTCCCGAACACTCCGGTTTGGTCCCGTCCGCTTCCCGAGGCCCTCTCACCTCTCGACAAGAAGACCTCCGTGTACAAAGACCCAAGACACGGGGGATTCCACTTTTTCCTCGCCTTGGCGTCCAGGGACCTCTGGTTCATGCAACGAGGATACGGCCTCGCCGATGTGGGAACAGGGTCTGCGTTGGTGGTGACAGCGGAATCCGTCGAGGGATACTCCGCTACGGGGCATGTGAAGAGCCTGGAGTCCCTTCACGATCGTTTCCTCTACTTGTTCGAGCTGTGGGAGCAGCTCGGGTGCAGGGGCCCGGAAGACTATTCCCTTCTCTTCGTACCGAGAGCGCAGTTTCCCTGCGTGGACGAGGTCAGCGGACGGACGTGGGTCATCGAGCGACCGTTCTTCTGGGAGACCGTCCGGCTTCCGGAGGGCGAACGCACATAGACGAACGCATGATCCTGGTTCTCTCGCTCAATCCATCCTTCACAACCTCTCCATACCCGACCGATAGACTCCGATCAGTCCCTCAACGAAGGAGCGGTTGCCATGCGCAGTTCCCTCTGGTTGTTGCCCGTGTTGATCCTCGGCCTGTCCCTCCTCGGCGGTCATGCGACCAGCGATGCCGCCACGTATGAACCGACGTGGACCCCGCCGCCCCTCGGAGAAGTCGAGGAAGCTCTGTCCGGGCTCGGGTTCGACGAATTCGTCGAGTCCTCGTACCGTCTCTATCTCCTCCGCTTCCCTCAGACGGTCACCGATCTCGGGATGGCTCACTCGCTCGGCGTCCGCAACGATCTCCTGAACGATTACTCGGAGGAATACGTCGCGGAAACAGAGCGGATCGAGCGGCACATCCTCGAACGGCTGCACGCCTTCGATCGAGAAGCCCTCTCCGCCGAGCAGCGGCTCACCTACGATGTGTGCGAATGGGCCTGGGACGACGTCGTTCGCGGGCAGGAGTACGCGGACCTCGACTACCTCGTGACGCACTACTTCATTACGAGCCGTGATTGGGGACTGTACGACTTGATGACCGTCACTCATCCGCTCTCCAGCGTCCGGGACGTCGAAGACTACGTGGCGCGATTGGCCCAGGTCAGCACGCAGTTCGATCAGTTGATCGCGGGGCTGGAGAGCCGAGCCCAAATCGGGATCGTTGCCCCTCAAATCGTCTTGACCCAGGCGGTCTCAGGGCTTCAGGGCCTCGTCAACTCGCCCGCACGGTATCACCCGCTCTACGCCCGGCTCGCAAATCGATTGCCTGCGATTCCGGGTCTCACGAGCGCGGATCGGGAGGACTTCCTCACAAAGGCGGAGACCGTGATCGATGACGTCGTTCTTCCCGCCTATCGCCGGCTCCACGACAAGCTCGTCGACCTCCAACGGATCGCCCCAGCGAGCCTTGGCTACGGGGATCAACCCAACGGAGCCGCTTACTACGAATACGCGCTCCGCCATCAGAATCAGACCGACCTTTCGGCGTCCGAGATCCACGACCTCGGCCTGGAGCAAGTCGCCCGACTTCAGGATGAGATCGAGGAGGCCGCCGTCGCGCTCGGGTATCCGGAGGGGCTGCCGATCCCCTCGATCTACAGTCGCGTGGCGCGCGAAGGTGGATCGTTCTACAGTGCAGCCATCCTCGGCGAGTATGACCGACTGTTGAACGAGGCTCGAGTGAGGGTGCAGGATGTCTTCGAGAGCATGCCGTCGACGCCGGTCGTCATCGTCGGCGACACCTACGGCGGCTACTACCGTCCCGCCCCCACGGACGGGTCTCGACCGGCGGAGTTCGTCGCTCCGACTAGTGGGTCGCAGCCCCGCTACTCGATGCCGACCCTGACCTATCATGAGACGATCCCCGGCCACCACATGCAAATCGCCACCACCGGGGAGCTTGACCTGCCCCTCATCCGAACCGTGGAGACGTTCCTCGGCTACACCGAAGGGTGGGCGCTCTACGCCGAGCGACTCGCCTGGGAGCTCGGTTGGTACGCCGATGATCCCTACGGAAGCCTCGGCCGACTGTCGGATGAGATGATGCGAGCCGTTCGCCTCGTCGTCGACACCGGGATCCACGCGATGGGGTGGACCTTCGACGACGCGGTCGACTACTTCGTCGACAACACCGGCAGGCCGACATCGTTCGCCCAGGGGCAAATCCTTCGATACGCGGTCTGGCCCGGACAATCGACCGCCTACATGGTCGGCTTCCTGACGATGCTCGACCTACGCGATCGGGTGCGCGAGTCGTTGGATGAGGCGTTCGATCTCGCGGAGTACCACACGATGATCCTCGAGAACGGGAGCCTCCCACTCGGGATCCTCGAGCGGATCGTCGATCGCTCGATTGAAGGATCGGCGGCAGGGGAATAGGTCGCAGCAGAACGCTTCCGTCCCTGCACTCAGCGAAGCGGATCGACGTGTTTCCTCCAGATCGCGAGGGCGTGCCCGATCGGCTCAACGACGTCCACGGCGTGTTGCTCAAAGAAGTCGTTGAGGTTGCGGAGGTCGCGGATGAGCAGATCGAACGCGTCGTCGTTGTATCGGGGATCGACCGATTGGGGAAGGTCGATGATCACCGCCCGCTCGTTCCAGTACAGCAGATTGTACGCGGACAGGTCGGCGTGGACGCGGTGCTGCTTCAGGAAGAGTTCCACGTTGGCCAGGACCTGCTCGTAGATCCGGCACGCCTCATCCTCCTCGAGCCCGACGTTGGTCATCATCGGTGCCGGGTTCTCTGCGTCGCCAAAGTACTCCATGAGAATGACCGGGCCGACCCGTTCGATCGGCTCGGGAACGTCGGCCCCGGCCTCGTGAAGGATCCGGAGCGTCCGTTCCTCGTGCGCGATCCAGGCGCTGAACTTGTGGAGTCGACCGTGGTGCGTCTTCTTCCCCAGCGCCCTCAGGACCCTGGCGTCCGGGCGCGAGCCGCGTTCCCGCCCCTGTTGATAGATGGCGTCCCGCTTGAAGCTACGCGTCTCGAACGGGCGGTAGACCTTCGCCGCGACGAGCTCCCGATCGAGCGACGGATGGGCGAGGCAGCAGTAAACGGCGGCCTCTTTGCCCGTCTTGATCGGGCGCAGGACCTCGGTAATCAGATGCTGTTCGATCAATGGGTCGAGGTGTGCGAGGAGGGCCTCCTCGACCGTCCGGTCTTCGTCTTCCTTCGGCGTGGCGCGCCGAAGCTTCTCCTCGAGCGGATCGATCTTTTCGAGGCGTCGGTCCATCGCGTTAGGAGACCGGCGTCTCCGCCAGGAAAGCGTGCGCCCTCTTCAGCCAGTCGATAATCTCGATCTGCTGCGGACAGAGGCTCTCGCACTGCCCGCACTCGACGCAGTTGTTGGCCCGCTTCTCCGCGTCCATGAACCGATTGTAGGACATTCGGGATTGAGCGTGACTGCCGTACATCATCGCGTTGTTGTAGGTCGAGAAGATTCCGGGAATCGCCACGCCGCTCGGGCAGGGCTGGCAGTACCTGCAGTCGGTGCACGGGATCGGCGACAACGTGCGGTAGGCGTCGCGCACCCGCTCGATCAGACCGAGTTCTTCGTCGGTCAGTGCTCCGATGCCGGACCGCTCGGCGCTTGCGACGTTCTCCTCGACGTGCTGCATCGCCGTCATCCCGGAAAGCACGAGCGACACCTCCGGCTGATTCCAGAGCCACTGCAGCGCCCAATCGGCCTGCGACCGCCGTGTGGACGCACTCTCCCACAGCTTCGCCACAGACTCCGGCGCCGGCTGTGTCAGTGAGCCGCCGCGCAGTGGTTCCATGATCACCACGGCGAGCCCCTTCGCCGCGGCGTAGTGCAGGCCCTCACGCCCGGCTTGAAATTCGATATCCATATAGTTGTACATGATTTGGCAGAACGTCCAATCGTAGGCGTCGACGATCTCCTTGAAGACGGCCAGGTCGTCGTGGAACGAGAACCCGAGGTGGCCGATCCGGCCGTCGTCGACCGCCCGCTTCGCCCAAGCGAAGACATCGAGATCGCGGATCACCGGCCAGCGATCCTTATTCAATCCGTGGAGGAGGTAGAAGTCAATCCGGTCGGTCTGGAGCCGCTCGAGCTGGATGTCGAGATGCTTGTCGAAGTCCGCCGGCTTCTCGATCAACCACACGGGCATCTTCGTCGCCAAGCGGACCCTGTCGCGATAACTGTCCTGTAGGCAACGTCCGACAAACGGCTCGCTCTGCTCTCTGTGGTACGGCCACGCCGTGTCGACGTAGTTCACGCCCGCGTCGATCGCCGTGCGAATCATCCGAGACGCCAATTCCTCATCGATCTTCGCGGGGTCGTCGCCGATCGTCGGAAGGCGCATCGCGCCGAATCCGAGCGCCGAGGGCTTCCAGTCGAGTCTTCCGAAGGATCGGTACTGCATTGGTGCCTCCTCCCGGCCATCATCACGGATCGATTGTCGCCGATCAAGGCACCGCGGACGTTATGAGGGCGCCCGCGCGGGGTCTGGAGTTCTCGCCACCTACTTCGGCAGGACCGGCTCGCAGATGTCGACGATATGCTTCTTCTCCGGATGTTGATCCGGATCGTTGAGGTAGAGCTCGTAGCACATCCGGCCGGTGTCCGAGTCGTGGCCGTTCTCCGGCATCCACTCACCGAGGAGCTTGTCCCACGCCTCCCCGTACTCGGTCTGATCGATCTCGACGTGCGCCACAGCGAAGAGGCCACCGGGGATCTTCATCGTCTTCACGTCACCGTCGCCGTCGGTCCCCTCCGGAACGGTGAGACAGGCGTCGGAGCGGAGTTCGGAAACGTCCACTTCCTTCGGGTCGTCGTGATAGACGGCCAACACTTGCGTTTTCGGGAACTGGATGAGGCCCTTCGGCCCGGCCCATTGGAACAGCTTCTCGATCGCTTTGCCGATCTCGTTGTACGGGCCGGTATGGCGAATGCAGGCCACAAAGCGCTCCGGCAGTTCCTTCACTTCGGCTTCAAACCTCATGTCATCCCTCCTGTCCTTGAATCTGTTTCCATCCTAGAGGGCGGAATGAGTCCCGTCTCCTCGAAGCTTGCGAACGTCTTGGCCGATCTTGCGGATGGCCTGCGAATCTTGTGATGCGAGTGCCCGGCCGCAAGTTGGACACACACCATTCGAAACCGAAGAGCGGACCGCGCAAAGCGGCCCGCTCAGTGTATCGCTCGTGGGCATACGAGCCTGCTAGCTCTTCGTCACCGGCTCGCAGACGTCGAGGATGAACTTCCCCTCGGGGTGCTGCGTGTGATCGTTCAGATACAGCTCGTAGGCCATCCGGTCGATGTCCGACTCGTATCCATTCTCCGGTATCCACTCGCCGAGGAGCTTGTCCCACGCGTCGCCGAACTCGGACGGATCGACCTCGATTCGGGCAACCGCGAACAGCCCGCCCGGAATCGTCATGATATTGACGTTGCCCCCTCCTTCGGTACCTGCTGGCACCGTCAGACAGGCGTCAGAGCGCAGATCGGATTCGGCAACCGTCTTCGGATCGTCATGGTAGACGGCAATGCACTCCGTTTTCGGGAACTGAATCAGCCCCTTGGGGCCTGCCCACTCGAAGATCTTCTCCATCGCCTTCGGAATGTCGGTATACGGTCCGACGTTGCGAACACACGCCACCAGCTTCTCCTGAATCTGCTTTGCTTCAGCTTTGAACTTCATCTGACCCTCCTGCGTGTTGAAGATGGCTCCAGTGTAGACCGCGTTGCAGACCATGTCTTCGCACCCATTGCGGATCGATGGCAGATTCTTGCGGAGGAGTAGACACGCATTGCGCAGCGGTTTGCACATCTTGCCGCCCCCCGTTCCGAGATTGGCTAGGGTACTGGAGGAATGGCTAGAGAGGGCGAATCGGCTCGCAGATTTCGACGATGTGCTTGCCGGCCTTGCCATCCCGCGGCGTGGACAGATACAGCTCGTAACAGAGCCGCGCATCGGGCTGGAAACCGGACTCCGGCAGCCAGTCGGTCATCAGGCGATCCCACGCCTCGCCGTACTGCGATACGTCAATCTCGGCGTACGCAACGGCGAACGTGCCACCGGGAACCGTCATCGTGCCGATGTCGCGTTTGACCCTTGTCCCTTCGGGAACCGTGATACAGGCGTCGGCGCGCAGCCTGTCGACCGGCGTGATGTCGGGGTTGTCGTAGTAGATGGCGAGGACCTTCGTCTCCCTTGTCAGCAACCGTCGTGGGCCGGCCCAGCGCATGAGACGTCCGAACGTCGTGCCGATGTCGCTGTAGCGACCTACGTGCCGTGCGTAGGCGGCGTAAAGCTCCGGCAGCTCACGGACGTCGACACGAAAGACCATGTCGGTGCGGATCGACGAGAGGTTTGCCGGATTGGCGAACTCGGCGCCGCGCTCCTCGAGCTTCGCTCGGAATCGAGCGAGAGAATCTTGGCCGCCTGCGCGGAACTGGGATGCGGACATGTCGAAACGCTGGCGGAACTCGCGGGCGAACGCAGACGGCGAGGAGTAGCCGCACGCCACGGCGATCTCGGTGATCGTGCTTGTGGGATTGTGGATCAATTGGGAGGCCGCACTCTGCGCACGAACCCGCCGGATGAAATCGTTCAGCGTTTCTCCGACGATTGACTTGAACACGCGATGGAAGTGGTACGGCGAGAAGCCCGCAACGTGCGCCAGCCGCTCGAGTGAGAGATCTCCGGTCAAGTTCTCTCGAACGTAGTCGATGACGCGGTTGACGCGCCCGACGTA
>CBFCYU010000098.1:0-6660 GCA_965602415.1 uncultured bacterium
CGATGATCTCTCGATATCCGTGCAGCCCATCGAACGCCGCCCCAAAGAGGATCGGGCCGATCGCGGAACCGACAACGTTCAGAGCCGCCGTCACTCCCAGGATTCCGCCCAAGTACCGCCTGCCCAAAAGATTCGGTTTCAGTCTGAGCCATGAAAGCGAGACGGCTGGATCGGGACTACACGTACATCATCCAGAGACAACCCCAGCCCATCGCCCGCTCGCTCGCATCGCTCACCGACCTGTCCCGAAGTCCCTGTTCGGGACCGGACGGATTGAGCTGCTCTGAGGGGATTCAGGAGGGATCATGACTGGTCCTTCTAGCCACGCTTCGTCGCGAAATGGGGGCATGCGTCCCCCGAGCTTCATCTGGCTCCGGTGGTGCTGGTTCCGCCCTAGCAGCGCGGAGGCCAAGCCTGCTGACTCCTGTTCTTCTCGGGCGTCAGTGCCGGAACTCGCGTCGAGCGGTGAATGCCAAGGCGATCCCGTGCTCATCGGCGGCGTGGATGACCTCCTCATCGCGGATCGAACCGCCAGGTTCGACGATCGCGGTGATTCCAGCCTCAGCGGCCAGATCGATCGAATCGCGGAATGGGAAGAACGCGTCGGACGCCAGCACAGATCCCTGTACCCGATCTCCGGCCTTGCGGATCGCGAGCTCCACGGCATCCACGCGACTCATCTGTCCCGCGCCGATCCCTGTCGTGCATCGATCTTTGGAGAGAAGAATCGCATTCGATTTCACCCACCGCACCGCCCGCCATGCGAAGATCAGTTCGTCGAGCTCCTCCTCCGTCGGGGGACGGGCACTCACAACTTGCATGTCTTCACGAGAGATCGCCCCACTGCTCGGCGTCTGTGCGATCACCCCGAACGCGGTCTCGTGAATCTCAACACCAAGACCCTGCGCGAGCAGATCCTCACCGGCCTGGATGATCAGCAGCTTCTTCCGCTCCTCGAGGATCGGCAGCGCGTCCTGATCGAACGCTGGGGCGATCAGGGCATCGAAGAAGTGCGCGGCGACGAGTTCCGCGGCGGCGCGGGTCACCGGTCGGTTGACCCCCACGATTCCTCCGAACGCAGACTTCGAGTCGGCCTGGTGGGCACGTTCGATCGCCTCTTCGATCGTGTCGGCCGAGCACAGGCCGCACGGGTTCGTGTGCTTGACGAAGACGGCCGTCGGCTCGGCAAAGGCGTGCGGGATCCGCAACGCCGCATCCAGGTCGAGAAGGTTGTTGTAGGAGGGAGGCCTTCCCTGCAGCTGCGTGGAGCCGGCGCGCTCCGCATAGAGAGCGGCTCGCTGATGTTTGTTCTCTCCGGCTCGCAGTGCATGCGCTTGTGGAAGAGCCAGATTCAGTTGAGCGGGAAGCGGTTTCTGCGAGAAGTAGTCCGCGATCGCGCCGTTGTAACGAATGACATGGGCGAATGCCTTTCGAGCGAACTCCTGCGACATCTCGGCGCGGAGGCCGCCGTGCTCGCGCAGCTCTTCAAGCAGAACGCCGTAGTCCTCAGGCTCGGTCAGAACAGCGACCCATCGGTGGTTCTTCGCCGCCGCCCGTATCAGCGCCTCGCCTCCGATGTCGACGAGTTCCATCGCTTCGCCCATCGGCGTGTCCCCCGTGACCTGCGCTTCGAACGGGTAGAGATTGACGACCACGAGATCGACGAGCTTGACCCCATGCTCCTTCACGTCGGCGGCGTCGGATGCAAGATCGCGACGAGCCAGGATTCCCGCATGCACCAACGGGTGAAGCGTCTTCACTCGCCCGCCGATGAGCTCCGGGTATCCGATGTACTCCGCCAGATCCTCAACGCAGAGCGAGGCTGTGCGAAGATGCCGCGCCGTCCCTCCGCCAGCCAGTAGCTCCACGCCCATCTCGGACAGCCCCTCCGCCAAGTCGACCAGACCCGTCTTCTCCGAGGCACTGAACAACGCTCGTCGGATCGTAAGCAAGACACCACACCTCCAACTGCCCGCGCTCGATCGGCGAGCGAGATGCTGGACAGAGTAAGTGACGGGCCAACGCGCTTCCAACATGACTGCGCTATCCCTTTACAGATCAGATGATTCGGGCACGGAGGCTTCTGTTTGGATGGCGGCGGCTTGACAAAGCGCCGGAGCCGGCCTATCCTGCGCTCATCCATTGTCAACCGGAGGAATAGAGACATGATCGTCCAGAGCATGCGCTTCAAGATCGTCTCTGCCCTCACACGCAATGGAGTTGTCCACCATCATATGGATCGGGCCTAGGTAGCGACTCCGCTGCTCTCAAGCGGAGTCGAAGACCCAAGCCCGCTGAAAGCCAACGGTCGAGTGACCGGCGGCTTTTTTCTTTGCCTTCGCAAGGAACAGCGAGCGCGATGAGATGGACAGAAGGGAGAGGCAGATGCAACGGGACAGGCTGGACCAGGTGGAGCGACTTGCGCCTACGACGCCGTCCGGCGTGACGGACGTCATGCTGGATGATGCGGTACGCAAGTCCGCGATGGAGTCCTCTCTGCGCCGGCAGTTCGAGTCGTGGGGATACGCCGAGGTCGTGCCGCCGATCTTCGAGCGATACGAGACGCTTCTCGCAGGGGGGATTCGTCCCGAATGGGTCTACCGATTCACCGATCCAAGCGGCGAGGTTCTCGCACTCCGACCGGATCTCACCACGCAGGTTGCTCGCGTGGTGGCGACGCGGCTGCGTGAGCAGCCCAAGCCGCTTCGGCTATTCTACGTAGGAAGCGTGATTCGTCGACCGAAACCCTCCAAGGGATTGCGTACGGAGTTCTCTCAGGCGGGAATAGAGCTCGTCGGTTCCAGCGAGCCGATGGCTGATGCAGAGGTCGTTGCGATCGCGATCGAGGCACTGCTGCAGCTGGGGGTCGAGGACTTCCAGATTCACCTCGGCCAGAGTGCGTTCTTCCGCGGCATCGTGGAGGAGACTCGACTCCTTGAGGCCGAGATCGTAGGCGTCAAGGAGCTCCTCGATCGCAGGGACAGACAGGCGCTCGAGCGTTTCCTCAGCAGCCTGGATCTCGCCTTCGAGCAACGTCGCGCGATCCTGGAGTGTCTCGATCTCTGCGGCCGCGAGGAGGTTCTCGATCGCTCCTACGCATTGGTCGACAACCAGACGTCCAAAGCGGCGGCCGAGAACCTCGCCGAGATCTATCAGGCGTTGACCGATTGCGCCCTCGCGGATCGCGTGGTCATCGACCTCGCCGAGGTCCGTGGCCTCGACTACTACACGGGGATGATGATCGAAGGCTTCACCCGCTCGTTGAGTGTGCCCATTCTCGAAGGCGGCCGATACGACAACCTGATCGGCAAGTTCGGCTACATCTGCCCCGCAGTTGGCTGCGCGTTCGACGTCTCGCGTGTCGCGGCGATCTCCGCAGGAGGAACCTCGTCGCCGAGGCCGACGGCGGAGGTCCTCGTTCGCATGCAAGTCTCTCAACGCAAGGCGGCCTACGCGCTCGCCGCAACGCTCCGATCGGAGGGGCGACGCGTCGAGCTGGAGGTCATGAACCGCGACGAGGAAGCAGCTCTGACGTACGCCCAACAACGAGGCATCGCCCAACTGATCACGGTCGAGGATTCCGGAACACGCAGCCTCGACGTCGCGACACGGGAATCCCGGGGAGGAGACCGATGCAGCGATTGACGGTGGCGGTCCCCAAGGGCCGGTTGCTCGCGCCGACCCTCGACCTGTTGGGGCGAATCGGCCTGATCCTCGCCGGATACACGGAGGATTCGAGAGCCCTTGTCTTCTCCTCCGATGACGATCGCTATCGCTTCCTGATCGCGAAGCCGATGGACGTGCCGACGTTCGTGGAGTACGGAACGGCGGATCTCGGCATCGTGGGCAGCGACGTCCTCATGGAAGAGGAACACGACGTCCTCCAGCCGCTCGACTTGCGCTACGGCGTCTGTCGGCTCGTTCTCGCAGCTCCGAAGGAATCCGCGGGCGAAGCCCTCGCCCTTCACACCGTTCACCGTGTGGCGACGAAGTATCCAAACACGACGGCGCGCTACTTCGCCCGCCGGGGCCTCCAGGTGGAGACGATCAAGCTCTACGGATCGGTGGAGCTGGCGCCGAACACGGGACTCTCTTCGTTGATCGTCGATCTCGTTCAAACGGGGGCAACCCTGAAGGAGAACGGCCTCATCGCGATTGCCGAGATCGACTCCACCAGTGCCCGGCTGATCGCGAACCGGGCCAGCCACAAGATCCGCTTCGACGAGATCGGCACAGTGATCCGGCAACTGACGGAGGTCACATCATGCTGAACATCATCCGAGCAGGCGATCCAGGGACCCAGGAGAGGATTCAACGGCTCATCGATCGTGCGTCCATTGAGCGTGAGATCGAGCCCCGAGTTCGCGTCATTCTCGATGCCGTCCGGGATCGCGGGAACGCGGCACTCGTGGACTACACACGCCGGTTCGACGCCGTGAACCTGACGGTCGATCAGCTGCGGGTCAGCGACGCGGAGAGGGTCGTTGCCGAAGAAGCGATTGACGCCCGTGTGAGGGCGGCGATTCTCGATGCAAAGGCTCGGATCGAGACCTTTCACCGCCGCGAGCTTCGGACATCGTGGGAGGCAGCGCCGGAGGCCGGCGTGCGATTTGGCCAGATCGTCCGCCCGCTCGATACGATCGGCATCTACGTGCCGGGCGGCGAAGCGATCTATCCTTCGACGGTTCTGATGAACGCCGTTCCAGCTCAGGTTGCCGGGGTCGGACGGATCGTTCTCGCTACACCCCCGAGCGTAGACAGTCGTGTGAACCCGTACGTGCTATTCGCCGCCTCCTGCTGCGGCATCGCAGAGATCTACCGCGTTGGCGGCGCGCAGGCGATCGGCGCGCTGGCGTACGGCACGGAGACGATTCCGCGGGTAGACAAGGTCGTCGGTCCGGGCAACGTTTACGTCAATGTCGCCAAGCGGTTGGTCTGCGGCGTCGTGGGAATCGACGGCCTCGCTGGGCCGAGCGAGGTCGTCGTCTTGGCGGAGGAGCGTGCGGATCCCGCGCTCGTCGCCGCCGACCTTCTCTCCCAAGCCGAACACGATCGCCTCGCCACCGCCGTGCTCGTCACGCCGAGTCGCTCGCTCGCCGAGGCGGTCGTCGAGGAGGTGGCGCGTCAGGTCCCGCTCTTGAGTCGGGCCGACGTGATTACCGAAGCACTTGAGACGCGCGGCGCGATCGTCGTCGTCAACACTCTGGATGACGGGATCGATCTGGTGAATCGCCTCGCACCGGAGCACGTCGAGGTGTTGGTCGAGCGGAGCGATAACGTTGTTCCACAGCTGCGGAACGCGGGCATGATTCTCGTCGGCGAGAGCACACCCGTCGCATTCTGCGACTACGGCGCCGGGCCGACGCACGTCCTTCCGACCGGCGGAGCGGCTCGGTTTGCTTCGCCGCTCAGCGTCAACGACTACCTGAAACACTCGAACGTTCTGGAGGTGACGCAGGCGGCGAGCGGATCTCTCGCCGAATCCCTCGTACTGCTCGCTGAGACGGAGGGATTCGGCGCACACGCCGCGGCGATGCGTCGGAGGAAGGAGCCACGCAATGGATAGGACCGTATTGGACCTGATCAGACCCGAGGTTCGGGCTCTTCGGGCGTACCACGTCGCAGCGCCGCCGCATAGGATCAAGCTCAACCAAAACGAGTCGACGATCGAGCTGCCGGACCCGATCAAGGAGGAGATCCTCGAGCGGCTCCGCGAGGTCCCATGGTCGCGCTATCCACAGGCGTCGGACGAACTCGCTGCGGCGCTTCGGGACGCGCTGGATCTTCCGGGGAGCGTCGAGCTGCTGATCGGCAACGGGTCGAACGAGCTGATCCAGGCTCTCCTCGTCGCGGTCCTTGATCCGGGAGCGGAGATCGTGATTCCGGTGCCGACGTTCCTGCTCTATCGGCAGTTCGCCGAGATTCTGGGCGCTGTCGTGCTCGACGTCCCGCTCGAAGCGGATCTCACGTACGACGGGAAACGGATCCGGGAGACGATCGAACGGACGAGGGCGAAGGTCGTGGTGCTGGCCCGGCCGAACAACCCGACCGGAACCTCCATCTCGATCGAGGCCATCGAGTGCCTCCTCGACGAGACGGACGTTCTCGTCGTGATCGATGAAGCGTATGCCGAGTTCGCGGATGACACGGTCCTCGGGCTGCTGTCGGAGCACGACCGCCTCGTCGTCCTGCGGACGTTCTCCAAGGCGCTGCGGTCCGCCGGCCTGCGAATCGGGTACTTGATGGCCGGCGCGAGCCTGGCCCGGCAGGTCGCGAAGGTTCTGCCTCCGTTCAACACAAGTGCGTTCAGTCGCGAGGCGGCGCTCTCAATCGTCAGGCGTCGCGAACTGCTGCGGCCCGGGATCGACGCGGTGGTCGCTCAGCGAACGTGGCTAACCGCAGCGCTCGAAGAGATTCCCGGGACTACGCCGGTTCCGTCGCAAGCGAACTTCATCTGTTTCCGCACCGAGATGCAGCCACGGTCGGTCTTCGGGCGATTGCTCGATGCTGGAATCCTGGTGCGCGATGTCAGCGACTATCCACTCCTCGGCGACTGTCTACGCGTCAGCGTGGGAACCTCGCAGGAGAACCGTGAGTTCGTTGTAGCGTTGAATCGAATCATGGAGGAACAATGAGCAATCGACAGGCGACCGTCAGGAG
>CBFCYU010000099.1:0-6655 GCA_965602415.1 uncultured bacterium
CCCACTCCAGAGGGAAGGGCGACAGCGAGTGCTGTCGCCCTTCCCTTTGGGCGATGCAGGGCTCGAACCTGCGACCTTTCGGATGTGACCCGAACGCTCTCCCAACTGAGCTAATCGCCCGTCTCTGTGCACGCCGCAGACTGCTATTGTAGCACGAGTCTCAGCCCAATGGGAGAGACTCGGAGGCGACCCAGCGCACCGCTATCCATCCAGGAGTTTCGCGTATCGGACGGAACTCCCACCCGGCTCAGCGCAAAGCGCTGAGTCGCGCAATCAAGCGTCGAACTTCGCGTTCTCGAGCATGTCGGCCAGGCTCTCTCCCTGCCGCTTCCGCGTGATCTCCACCAGACCAAGCGCCGTCATGTCGACGAAGTCGGCCGAGACTCGATCGTTCTTCAGCTCGGCCTTGACCTTCTCGATCACTCGGTTCACGTCCTTCGGGTTCTCCATGTCGACGAAGTCGACAATGATGATCCCGCTGATCTGACGGAGCCGAAGCTGCCTAGCGATCTCCTCCGCCGCCTCCTGATTCGTGTTGAGGATCGCGGCATGCTGATTGCGATGGCGAACGTCGCTACCCGTGTTGACGTCGATCGCGATCAGCGCCTCCGTCTCGTCGATCACCAATGACCCGCCCCCGGCAAGCGGAACCCGCCGAGACAGGCTCTTCTGGATTTGCTCCTCAACGCGGTATTTGGTGAACAACGCCTCTTTCCCCTCGTGCGTCCGGATCCGCTCCATGTAGCTCGACATCTGCATGTAGTCGAGGAACGACACGATCTTCTCGCGGAAGAAGGGCGAATCGACGATGACTCCCTCCGTGTCCGGATCGAGGCGATCCCGAAGGACCGTCTGTACGAGGCCCATCCCCTTGTAGAGCAGGCGCGGTTTCGACGCTTTCTCCGCCACCGCCTTCACGCCATCCCACGTTTCGACGAGGAGCCTGAAATCCCTCTCGAGGTCCTCGTCACTCGCCCACTTCGACGCCGTCCGAGCGATCATCCCCTCGTGCGGTCGCCTCAGCGCGCGCGCGATTTTGCGAATTCTTCGTTGATCCCGCACGTTCTCGACCCGGCGAGACACGCCGAGACGCTCCTCGTTCGGGAGGTAGACCCAGAACCGCCCGGGCAGACTGATCTTCATCGTCCCCTGCGGGTTCTTGTTTCCGATTCCCTCACGGCGAACCTGAAGCGTGAGCATCTGGCCCTGCCGGAGGATCTGGGTGATCGGGACGTCGCTCTGCCACGGCTTCACGCCGGATTCATCTAGAAGGCAGTCGCTCAGCTCGTTTCGTGATAGGAACAAGCTGCGCCGCTCTCCGATGTCGACGAACGCCGACCCCAAACCGGGGAGCACGTCCTCCACACGTCCTCTGTAGATGTTGCCGACCAGTTTCTCCTGCGAAGGGTGCCCGTAGTAGATCTCCATCAGGCGATCCCCCTCAAGGAGGGCGACGCGCGTTCGTTTCTCTTCTTGGTCAGCGCCATCCACTGAGATCAGGATACGTTTCGCAACGATTTTGACACCTTCTTTCCCTCATCGAGTCGTTCAAGGATTTGCGCATACTCTGTTCCATCCCGAGGGTCAATGAGCCGCGGAGCGATCTCCAGCAGCGGCACCAACACAAATCGGCGTTCGTGCATTCTCGGATGCGGTATCGTCAATCGATCTTCCGGGATCACCCGATCCCCGTACAGAAGCATGTCGATGTCGAGGGTTCTCGGTCCGAAGCGCACCTCGGTGGACTCCCGGCCAAAGCGGCTCTCGATTCGCTTGCACACCTCCAGCAATCGGTGCGGTTCGAGGCGCGTCGCCCCACGAACCACCTGATTGAGGAACCATGGTTGATCCTCGACCCCGACCGGCTCCGTCTCGTAAACGGAGGACCGGGTCTCAATCGACACGCCGTTCCGTTCGAGTTCGGCAACGCCTCCAGCGATCTGACCGTGTCGGTCTCCCACGTTCGACCCGAGGCAGAGGAACACGACCACCTCGCTCACCGTCTGCTCCGCGTGACTTCGGCCACCGTACGGTCAACGTCGCTCAGCCCGGGGGGGGCGAGCTTCGACACACGAACGACGACCGCGGAGATCGTTATGTACTCCGCGAACAACGCGCCCGCGATCGCGCCGGCAAATGACTCGATGAGGTTGTATGTCTGCCGGCCGCTGATCTCGCGAACGAGGTTCGTGACCTCTTGGTAGTCGATCGTGTCTGCGAGCTTGTCCGTCTCAACGGCGTCGACGGTCGTGCACTCGAGTTCGACGTCGATCACGAAGCGGTTCCCGTGCTCGCGCTCCTCGGAATGAACTCCGTGGTATCCAGTGAGGCGAATCCCCGACACGCTCAACCGCAAACCGATTGTCCCGCGCGCATCTGGGACCTCGCCCCTCAGACTGCTCTGGGGTTCCACATTCCCGTCCTGTCGCTCCGCGCGAAGAAGGATGGTCAATGAAGGGTAGGCGGCCGACCGCACGTGTCTCTCGTGTTGTCACCCCACACGGTAGCTGCCCGGCACAAGCCATCTCAACAGCGTGAGCCATTGTGCGGTGCTCGCATGCGATCGACGTACGGAGACGCAGACCCACGGCCTGCACCTCCGAATCCCCTGGGCAATCACGCACTACCCCTTGACCGATTCCTCTTTCGCCATCTCCGCTAGCGCGGCAAACGTCGGGGCATCCTGTACGGCGATGTCCGCAAGGACTTTTCGATTGAGTGCGATCCCCTTCCGCTCTAGACCCCCGATGAACGCCGAGTAAGAAGTCCCGTTCAGTTTGGCAGCGGCGCTGATTCGGGTGATCCACAGCCGACGGAAATCGCGTTTGCGGCGACGTCGATCGATGTAGCTGTTCCGCAGCGCCTTCATCACAGCCTGCTTGGCGATGCGGTGCGACGTTCCGCGCTTGCCCTTGTATCCTTTGGCGAGAGCCATGATCTTCTTCCGGCTCTCTTTTCGCTTGTTCCCTCCACGTGCTCGTGGCATGACCTTCTCCTTGTCAGCCGGTGGGGCTACTTCCCGATCATCCGCGTGATCGTCTTCTCCTGCCCACCGGTCAGTTCCTTCGCGCGGCGTGCTTGACGAACCGATTTCGTCCGCTTCTTCATGTTCTTGTGGAAGTAGTTCGACATGTGGTGGAACAGCTTCCCGCTCTTCGAACGTTTGAAGCGCTTCTTCGCCGCTGAATGCGTTTTCTGCTTCGGCACGTCATCCCCTCCTACGTTGCGTAGCTCAGTTCTGCTGGGTGGGGACCAACATCATCTGCAAGATTTTCCCTCTCGCCGTCGGGCGACCTTCCACCCGCGCAAGGTCGCGCACTTCTTCCTCGACCCGTTTTAGCAGGTCGCGTCCTCGCGACGAATGGACGATCTCGCGCCCGCGGAAGAAGATGCTGACCCGCACGATGTCCCCCTTCTCGAGGAAGCTGCGAGCCCGCTTCAGCTTCGTCTGGAAGTCGTGCTCGCCGATCTTGATCGTGAACTTGACCTCCTTCAGCTTCGAGCGGTGTTTCCCTTTCCTGTCTCGCTTTTCCTGATGATAGTGGTACTTGCCGTAGTCCACGATCTTGCACACAGGAGGGTTCCCCTGCGGCGCTACCTCGACCAGATCGAGTCCCTTTTCGCTGGCAAGCGATCGTGCTTGCTCCGTCGGCATAACGCCCAGGTTCTCCCCGGTGTCGTCAACGACGCGAACTTCCGGCACGCGGATCCGATCATTGACGCGCATTCGTCTGCTGTCGATCCTAACCTCCTATCCCTATGTGCTGCGGACTCCGGTCAACTCCCGGTTCCGATACAGTCCGTTCTCTGCGATGTAGGCCGCTACTTCAGGTGGAACCCACTCGCTGATCTCTTCGCCACGCGCCACCTTCTCCCTCAGCCAGGAGGACGAAAGATCCACTTCCTCCATAACGAGAGGGTATGTCTGCGCCGCGTCGAACGGCGCAAGGTCGAACGCGCCCCCTGACACCCCCTCACGCGGGGCGATAACGAAGGGCACACTCTGAAGGAGCGCCTCCGGTTCCCTCCACGTGGTGATATCCAACAGGCGATCCGCCCCAACGACGAAGCAGACCCCTTGGCGGTAATCATCCTTCAAAGCCCGGATCGTGTCAATGGTGTAGGACAGACCCTCCCGATCGATCTCGATGCGGGAGATGTCGAACTCCTCGTACCGCTCGATCGCTGCGCGCACCATTCGGTAGCGATCCTCTCCGGTGATCCCCTCGAGCGGGACCTTGTGAGGCGGGATTCCGTTCGGAATGAACAAGACCCTCGACAAACCGCATTGCTCGAGGGCTTCACGAGCCACTCGAATGTGCGCGTTGTGGAGGGGATTGAACGTCCCGCCGAACAGCCCCACTCTACCCTTCAAGCTCAAACTCCGCCTCCCCGATTCGCACCGTGTCGCCCGTCGTGAAGCCCCGCTTGCGCAGCTCCTTGATGACGCCCATCTTCTCCAGCCGATCGCTCATGTACTTCATCGCGTCGCGGCTGTCGAGGACGAGCTTCCGCACCACATTCTCGACCACCTCGCCGGAGACGACAAACCCGTCACCGTCTCGGTCGACACGAAACCCCGTCTCCCCTTGGAAGCGATACACCTTCCGGCGGATCGGAAGGGCCACTCCTCCGTCCGCGTTCTCCGCCTTCAGCTGCTCCAGCTCCCGGTACGTCTGTAGCACCAGTTCCTGCAAGCCGGCCCGCGTTGCGACTGAAATCGGGTGGACCTCGATCCCCTCGGCCCGAAAGCAATCCCGTGCGTCCGCCACATCCTCGTCGCCGATCAGATCGATCTTGTTTCCAGCCACGATCTGTGGGCGTTCGGCCAGAACCGGATTGAACGCGCCCAACTCCTCGTTGATCCGCCGGAGATCCTCCACCGGATCGTGGTCGTCCAACGCGGCGAGATCGACCATATGGACAAACAGTCGCGTCCGCTCGACGTGGCGAAGGAACCGATCCCCCAAGCCCTTCCCCTCGTGCGCGCCCTCTATGAGCCCGGGGATGTCGACCGCGACAAACTGGTGGCGTCCGTCGACGTCGACGACACCCAGGTTCGGAGTGATGGTGGTGAACGGGTAGTCGGCGACCTTCGCCTTCTTCCCGGAGATCGCCGAGATCAGGCTCGACTTCCCGACGTTCGGATACCCGATGATTCCCACGTCGGCGATCAGCTTCAGCTCGAGCTTCAGCGTGCGCGACTCGCCCGGGAGCCCACGCTCGCAGATCCGTGGCGCCTGCCGTGTCGAAGTGACAAACCTGCTGTTCCCGCGTCCGCCTTCTCCGCCGTGGGCCACGACGATCTCGTCGCCCGGCTGGGCCAGATCGGAGACCGTCTCCCCCGTGACCGGATCGCGGATCAGCGTTCCGACGGGAACGAGAACGATCCGGTCCTCGCCCCGCGCACCGTGCCGAGTGTTCCGCGCTCCATTCACCCCGTCCTCCGCCGCGAAGAGCGGCCTGTTCCGGAACGGATAGAGGGTTGAGACGCTCGGCGATGCTCGAAGGATCACCGCTCCGCCCGGCCCGCCGGTCCCGCCGTCCGGGCCGCCCCGCGGAGCGTTGCGGTTGGAGATGAAATGGATCACCCCGCTCCCGCCGCTCCCGCCGCGAACGCGGACAGTCGCCTCATCGATGAACATGCTTGCGAGTCAGAATGATCCGTGGCAGGTCAATCCCCACGGGAGGGAAGCACATTGACGTATTTCTTGCCTCGGTCTTCGAAATGGACGTAGCCCGGGGCCGTTGCGAAAATCGTGAAATCGCGTCCGAGACCGACGTTCTTCCCGGGCATGAACACCGTGCCGCGCTGCCGGATGATGATCGTCCCCGCGTTCACCCATTCCCCACCGTAGCGCTTCACGCCCAGCCGCTTTCCCGGGCTGTCATGTACGTTCTGCGTCGATCCGGTGCTCGTCTTATGGGCCATCTTCTCTCCTTCTCAGACCTCAACCCCGACCGTCGCTTCCTGAACGACGAGATCGGATGGGTAGTCCCGCTCCAGCATGCGCAACCCGATGACGAGCGTCTCAAGGACGGCGTCGATCTCCCGATCCAGATGCGTGTCGCTCCGATCGATCGTGAAGTCCGCATCGACCTCTCCGCCGCCGGCAACCGGCACGTGGAGGTACTCCGCCAGGGACGCCGAGGCCGCGTGCAGGAAGTGGTTGGCGCTCGTTCCGGCGATGGTCGAGGAATCGACATCCCGCAAGCTCAGGCCAACGATCCTTCCGCGATCGTCTCGATGGATCAGTCCCTCTCCCACGTTGCCACTACCTTTCGATCCCCGTGACCGCTGTAGCCATGAACGGCTGTCGATGGCCGGACTTCCGGCGATATCCCTTCTTGCTCTTGTACTTGTAGACGATGATCTTCGGACCCCGATCGTCTTGGCGGATTTCGCCCTTCACCACGACATTCTCGAGGTACGGCGTGCCCACTCGGACCGTGCCATCCTCGACCAGGAGAAGGACCCTGTCGAACTCGACCGCCTGGCCGACCTCGACGCCGTCAAGGCGCTCATGCTCGAGCACCGTCCCCTCTTCCACCCGATATTGCTTCCCGCCAGTCTCAATCACTGCATACATCGATTCAACACCCCAATTCGCGCCAGATTTTAGCCGTCGCCCCGGACCATTTCAACAGCACTAAC
>CBFCYU010000100.1:0-6571 GCA_965602415.1 uncultured bacterium
CCCGACCCCGTTCGCGCTCCAGCCACTTCCGCGAGATGAGCTCCTGCACCGCCCGATTCGCTGTCGGCCGACTCACGCCGAACAGTGCGGCGATGGACTCCTCGGACGGGAAGCGGTCTCCTTGCGACAGTCCTTCCTGCTCGATGAAGCGCTTCAACAGACGATACAGCTGGTGATACAGCGGAATCGGCGATTCGGCCGCGAGCAGATCCGCCGCGGCCCCCGCGTACGCCTCGAGCGTCAGACCGGTGTTGTCAGAATCGTCAAACGCAGACGGGATCGGATTCGCCGCGTTTTGGCCGTGTGTACTCTCGTGGACAGTCATGGCGATAGCAGTTGCACAGTATATCGAGAGCACGATGTGCTGTCAATACGTATGCTTGTTATGTTTACTTGACATGCTGACCAGATCGTGATATCGTTCGTCCGACGCACCATCTTGGCGCGTGCGAAAGGAGATCGCAGATGTACGTGCAATTCTCGTATCCACTCGACGACGAACACATCCTGATGCCCGGCGGGATCCCCGGCCCAATCCTTCGCCCGCGTTCTCGGATGATGCCGCAACCCTCCGACGACGGCTTCGAGGGCGTACGCTGGGATTCGTACAACAACACGAGCTTCATCGATGCGTTCGTCCACACGGGGACACACGTCGACACGGCGTACCACGTGTCCAAGGGTGGGCCGAAGCTGGGTGACTTCCCCCTCGCTGATTTCGTCTTCGAGCGTCCCGTCTTGATCGAGATCCCGAAACAGGATGAAGAGAAGATCACGGCCGACGATCTCAAACCCCATGAGGCAGTCCTCCGGGAGAGCGATCTCCTTCTCGTGCACACCGGCTTCTCCAAGCACCGAGCCACTGATCCGGAGCGATACGTCATGAAGCAGCCCGGGTTCTCTCCCGACGCGGCGAACTACCTCGTGTCTCTCCCGAAGATGCGGTGCGTCGGCGCTGATGTCATGGGAATCGAGAACATCCCCGAAGGACGCAAGGCCGATCCGCCGTTCCCGGCGCACCTGGCGTTCCTTCTCGGCGAGAAGCCGTTCCTCATCCTGGAGGATCCGAATCTCGCGCCGCTCTTGGGCAAGAAACTGAACCGCGCGTTCATCATCCCGCTCTTCTTCCCGGAGGCCGAGGCAATGATGGTAACGGCGTTCGTGGAAACAAGCTGAAGGGGGACGGGATGAACGTCGAACACGTCGGGATCTACGCGCAGGACTCCGCCGCACTGGCCGATTGGTATGCCAAGGTTCTGCAGCTGAGCGAGCTGAACCGAATCGAGAAGGAGGGTCGTCCTCCCATCGTCTTCCTTCGGGGAGAGAAAGGGGCCGTCGTCGAAATACTCCCAACGGACACCGCCTCGATCGAGCGCGACTTGAAGTGCCCCGGATTCACGCACCTGGGCATTGTGGTCGATGACCTCGATGCCCAGCAGAAGCGGCTCGCCGGTCTCGACGTGGAGATGTGGGGTATCCGGGCGACGAGCAACGGATGGAAAATCGGCTACTTCCACGATCCCGAGGGGAACATCCTCGAGCTGATCCAGCGGTAGATCGAGAGGGGACGCAGTGAGCGCAACCGGACGACTGGTGATCTGGCCGGAACAATGCCGAGGCTGTCGGAGCTGTCAGCTTGCCTGCTCGTTCACGCGGACCGGCGAGTACAACCCCAGCACGTCGTGCATCGAACTGGAGCGGAATCTGCGGACCGAGAAGACCTCACCCCTGATTCACACGCTTTGCTGCGATTTCTGCGGCGGTGAGCCGGCTTGTGCCAACGCGTGCACGTACGGCGCCATCGTCTTCGAGCCGGCGCCCGAATTCGCGATGGAGTATCGCAGGGGGAACCGTGCCGACCTGGACTGAGCGCACGTGGTACGTCGATCTCACGGACGGTCGCAGTTGGAGCGAGGAAGCGTCGTATGATGAAATCAGCCCCGTGATCGGCGGATCCGGCCGCGGCTGGCAGATCCTCGCCGATCGGCTCCCGCCACGGATCGATCCCTACTCCCCGGAGAACGTCATCGTTCTCAATCCGGGTGTGTTCGTCGGCACACGAACGCTCGGATCGCCTAAGCTGACCGCGATCACCAAGTTCCCGACGATCGCCTCGGAGGATCGTCGGTTCTACACCGGCTCGTGCACGAGTGGTGGAAGGTACTTCGCGATCGGGATGAGGCAGGCGGGCTGCGACCGACTAGTGATCCTCGGGAGAGCGGATCGTCCGGTCGTCATTGCGATCCGCGATGTCGGTGTGGAGCTCGAGGATGCTGGGGATCTCTGGGGACGTGGCATCGACGAGATCTCCGTTGAACTGGTTCAGCGAGAGGGGCCGGACGCCGGCGTGCTCGCAATCGGAACGGCGGGAGAGAAGCTGGTTCGGAATGCGCTGACAATCGTCGATCGCACGAACTCTCTAGGCCGTGGCGGACTCGGAGCGATCTTCGGATCGAAGAACGTCAAGGCTGTCGTCGCCAGGGGCACGGGAGGTGTCCGAGCGGCGAACCCGGTTGAGTACGACCGCTTCTCGAACGAGCTAATCGACCGTGCGGTGACATGGCCGCGGCGGGAGCACTGGATCAAGCTCGGCCTCGCAGCAGGCTGGTCGACGTTCAAGCACACCCAAAACCCGGGGATGTGGCCGAAGGACCGCTGGGACGAGCTCTACGGCGAGGAGAAGCGACTCGAGTCCCTGCAAGCGGTTATCGCGTGCGCCAGCTGCCCGCTAAGCTGCCGGCTACGCTGGGAGATCCCCGGCGGGGAATTCGCCGGCGAACAGGGGCTCGGATCCCCATACAGCAAGAGCGCAACGTCGGGGCAGCTGCTCGGGATTGAGGACGATCGGAAGATGATTCACCTGGTCACCGAGGCAAATGCGTACACCGGAGTCGACTATTACACCACGATGCGATTGATCGACTTCGTCACGCGGATGTACGAACGCGGGCGTATCGGGGCGAAGGACGCAGGCTTCGAGCTAACGAGGGAATATGCCACGTACGAACGGCTTTACAGAATGACGGCCGAGCGTGATGGGATCGGCGACGTCCTTGCGGATGGCTGGTATCGGGTCAAGGAGGTTTTCGGTCTCGATCCGCAGGAGTACTGGTACGCCGGTGTATGCAAAGGGATGGATTTCATCTACGACGCTCGGCCGTCTCGTTTCCACCCGCTGATGATGACATTCCTGACGCGGCCGCGACCGCATCACGGCGGCTCGCACACGCGGACCAACTCTCGCAACAAGACGCTTGAGGAGATCCGCGAGCAGGTCGAACACTGGAACTTGTCCGAGGAGACGATGTCTCGCATCTTCACCGAGACGCCATACTCGGGGAAGTTCAACGTCGGGCGATACACCGCGTACATGGAGGACCTAATGCGGGTCAAGAACGCGCTCGGCCTCTGCACGATCTACACGTACCAAGCACTCATCTTCGCCGACGACATGGCGCGGTTGTACAGCGCCGCGGTGGGAGTAGACGTTGGCGCTCGGGAGCTGATCGCGAGAGGTGAACGCGTGAGCAACCTGGCGAAGATCGTCAACGTGCGGGACGGCTTTTCCCGCACTGACGACCAACCACCCGACGTCTGGTTCACACCCATGGACGCCCCCGAAGGCACGATCGAGATGGAGGACTACTTCCAGACCAAGGTACTCACGCGAGATGACTTGGGCCGGATGCTTGACGACTACTATGACGAGCGCGGCTGGAACGTGGCCACCGGCCACCCGGTCGGTCGGCGACTCCGAGAGATGGGACTCGCGAAGTACGCAGCCGATACAACGTAGCCAATCACTGCAACGCATTCACAGGAGGTGCAATGTGGGAAAGAAGGTCACGGGGATCATCCCGCCGCTGCTAACGGGATTCAACAAAGAGGGCGATTACGACGCGGCCGCACAGAAAGAGATCACCGAGTTCCTGGTTGATAAGGTGCAGGGATTCTACATCTGCGGCACCTACGGCTCGGGTCCGCTGATGACCGCGGATGAGCGCAAGCAGGTTGCCGAGGACGTCATCGCGCAGGTGGATGGCCGGATTCCGGTCATCGTCCACGTGGGTGGGTGTTCGACGCGTTCAGTTGTCGAGCTCGCCGTGCACGCGGAGAAGGCCGGAGCGGATGCAGTCGCGGCCGTCCCGCCGATCTACTACCACTTCGGCGAAGACGCCGTCCTTCGACATTTCGAGGCACTACGCAAGGCTGTTTCGATTCCAACATTCGTGTACAACAACCCGAAGGCCACTGGTGTCACGGTGACGCCGTCCATGCTGAAGAAGCTAGCGGACCTCGGCATCGATGGGATCAAGGATTCAAGTTTCGAGATCCTGGTGTTCTGGGAGCAGATGTGGGCGGTGACGAAGCCCGACTTCATCCCGGTCATCGGGACGGAGGCCCTGATTCTACCCGCCGTGGCGCTGGGGGCACACGCCGCCGTCTGCGGTCTGGCTAACGCGATTCCTGAACCGGTTGTTCAGCTGTTCAACGCCGCTTCGCAGGGGGACATGGCCCTTGCGGCAAAGCTCCAGAAGACCGTGTCGAAGATGCGCGACATCATGCATCTCGCCCCGACCCTTCCGATGATCCAGGCCGTACTCCGCGAACAAGGCGTGAACGTTGGATACCCGCGCCTTCCGTTCGTGTTCCCTGAGCAAGCGCTAGTCGATCAGGCCATGTCGGAGTTCAGGGCGCTGGGCGCATCGTTGTAGAAACGAACCAGTTGAAAGGGGGACTCGCCTTGCCCATTGCGTTGGTCAGCTCTCGGTCGTTCGGTCAGGTCTCGACGATCGGGAACACGATTCTCGAAGACGCCGGTTTCAAGGTGCGCCGGATCGACCCGGAGGAGCGACCGTTCACTACGGACAAGCTGGCACAAATCGTCGCGGCGGCGAGCCCGGATGTGCTGATCGCAGGAGCCGAACCGATCCCACGCGGAGTCTTGGTCGCTGGCCCCAACCTTCGTGTGGTCCAGAAGCACGGCGTCGGGGTCGACAACATCGACCTCGGCGCCGCGACCGAACTGGGCATCGCCGTCGCGAATGCGCCGGGAACGAATACCGATGCCGTCGCCGATCTCACGATCGGCTTCATGCTCAGTCTACTCCGATCGATCGTTCCGGCCGCGCTGTCCACTCGCGAAGGCGGTTGGAGCCGCTTCATCGGGCACGAACTCGGACAGCTGACAGTGGGTGTTATCGGCACCGGCCAGATCGGACGTGCCGTAATCCAGAGACTGCCAGGATTCGGTTGCCGCATGCTGGCCTTCGATGCCTACGAGGACGCCGCTTACGCGCGGAACGCGGGAATCGAGTACGTCTCTCTGGAGCAGCTCCTCAGGGAATCGGACGTCGTCACCCTTCACGTCCCCCTAATGGACTCGACGCGAAATCTGATTGGGGCCGAGCAGTTGGGCTGGATGAAGCCCACGAGTCTGCTGCTCAACATCGCTCGTGGTGAACTGGTCGACGAAGCGGCTCTCGCAGAACACTTGAAGGCTGGAAAGCTCGCCGGCGCGGGGGTCGACGTCTTCGCGACCGAACCGCCGCAGGAGAGCCCGCTTCTCAAGCTGGAGAACGTCATCGCCACCCCTCACATCGGTGCCTACACCGTCGAGGCGATGGACTGCATGGCGCGGCGTTGTGCGGAGACGGTCGTCCGCGTGTGGAACGGTGAACTACCGGACAACGTCCTGAATCGCGCATCCCTTACGCCGAGAACCGGGGCGTAATGGAAACGAGGACATCCGGGCGAACCCTCATCTTCGATCTGGACGGAACCCTCTTCCGCGGCCGTGCCGCCATTCCCGGCGCCGTCTGTGCGGTCAACCGCTTGCGACGACACGGCCCATGCCGATTCCTTTCCAACAACGGCGAGCGGCGTTCACTCGACCTCGCCGAACACCTTTGGAGGATCGGTTACGACGTCGAAGAGAACGAGATCATCAGCTCGGCCGACCTCGTCCTCGGATACCTCGCAGAGCGCGGCGAGACCCGTCGGATCCTGCCCCTGACCTCGGATCATCTGGCAAGGGCTCTCGCCGACCAGGGACATCGCCTTGTGGACGACGACACGGCCGACCTGATCATCGTCGGCGTCGATCGGGGGCTGACGCGAGAGCGAATGGTACAGGGGCTCCGCGCCGCCCTGAACGGGGCCGACCTGATCGGCACGAATGAGGATCCGACGTATCCCGGGGAAGACGGACTCCGCCCGTCAGCGGGCGCGTACGTCGGCTTCTTCCGCGGCATGGGGTTCGAACCGGTCCGGTTGTGTGGAAAGCCGAACAGCTGGGCGGTACGCAGAGCCCTCGGGCAGTGGGGCATTGTCGATCCCTCCCGCTGCCTGTTTGTCGGAGACAACTTGCGGACTGACATTGCCGGCGCCGTCGGCGTCGGCGCCCCGTCAGTACTGGTCCTGACGGGCGTATCGAAGGCGGAAGACATTCCATCCAGTCCAGCGAAGCCTACCGTGGTTCTGGGATCCGTGAGCGATCTCGACGAGGACCAACTGGAGGAGATCGAGCGATGCATCACCCCCCTCGACTGCGGCCACATCGCTCGGAGAC
>CBFCYU010000101.1:0-6559 GCA_965602415.1 uncultured bacterium
TCGCCGGTCGCGTCTACTGCAACGTCGACACGACCTACGGCGCGATCGAAGCCGGTGATCTCCTGACGACCTCACCGACGCCAGGCCACGCAATGAAGGTCATCGACTACGCCAAGGCTCAGGGAGCGATCCTGGGCAAGGCGATGGAGTGCCTGGAGGCAGGGAAGACGGGACAGATCCTCGTCCTGGTCACCCTGCAGTAAGGGGAGGTGATGAACATGAGAAGGTCACTTGCCTCCATCCTGATCGCCTGCCTGGCGATCATTGGTCCATTCACACCGTTTCCGGCCGGAGCACTCGCTCCGCTGGAGAGTGCGTCGATGAATGAGGCGCTGACGGTAGCGGAGCGCTGGGTCGATCTGATCATCACAAGGAAGGGCGACTGGGGAGGGTCGCTGACAGCCGCCGTCGTCGACTGTCGAGAGCTTCGGCGCGGAGAACGGGTCCTCGGGTACTTCTGTCCGGTGAGCCCTCAGGGCTGCATCGTCGTATCGCTGTACAAGGTCCTTGCCCCGGTCAAGTTCTACTCGGCCGACGGAGACGTGGACCCCGAGGCCGAGGAAGGTATGGCCGATCTGATCAAGGACGTCATGCAACGGGTGCTCGATGCACTGGAGCTGCAGGTCGGTCCGCTCGAGGGGGCTACGAGCCGGGCCGCCGAGGCGGTCCTGGAGATCGACTACCACGGCGCTTGGGACGAGCTGCTGGGACTTCCGGGTCCCGATTGGGCGAACTATCAAGAGAGCGATGTGCTTCTTTCCTCGGAGTGGGCGCAAGGGGATCCGTACAACCAGGACTGCCCCGCTCCGCCACCCGAGGATGACTGCACGGAAGCCCGATGCGTGGTCGGCTGCGTCGCCACCGCCGGGGCCCAGATCATGCGGTACTGGAACTGGCCTCCCTACGGCGTCGGAGCCCCGTACAGCGATCCCTACGATTGGGTCAACATGCCCGACATGCTCTATGCTTGGTCGCCCCAAGCGGAGATCGACGCGGTGGCCGAGCTGAGCCACGAAGCGGGGGCTGCGGTCGGTATGAGCTACTGTGGCGGACCCGGTTGCCAGTCGGGAGCAGTCACCGCCAACATGGTCGGCGTCTTCGAGAACCAGTACCGCTACGCCACCGCCTGCAACTACATCGATCGCATCGCCTACACCGCGGTGAACTGGTTCGACTTGATGAAGGCGCAGTTCAACCTGAACCGACCGGTGCAATACCGAATTCCCGGCCATTCCATCGTCTCAGATGGGTGGCAGGAGATCGGTGGTACGCCGACCCGGCAGTATCACATCAACTACGGTTGGGGAGGCACGAACAGCGGCTGGTTCACCCTCGACTGCATCCCGGGCGGCGATCCGGCCGAGGAGTACATGGTTTGTGACATCTACCCTGCCCAGTTCCTGGGGTCGTCCGTGTCCGGAACCTACTCGAAGCAGTCGTTCAACTACCGCTACTTCGATCTGGACGCTACGGGGGCGAGTGCGACGTTCTCCGCCGGGCAGTACCTCCAGTTCCTTCACGGAATTGTGGTGACGGCGAGCGGGACGATCCGGTTCTACGGATCGGGTACGGACAGTACACGCCTATTCACAGGAGGTGACGCGACGAGGGGCATTCGCATCTACAGCGGAGGCGTCAAACTGACCAATAGCGGTTGCATTACTCTCCCCTGATGCCTTAGGAGCACCCCCACTCCGGCAGCGGTACCCGGAGTGGGGGCACATGGGAGCCAACTTGACACGGCAGTTGGAAAATGCCGACTGCCGATGCAGGCCCGACAAGCGGGTTGCTGGCGTCTTCGGAGCAGTCGGAGAGGGGGAGAGACGTTCAAGTAGTGCTGGCCACGTAATCCACCAACGCCCACGTACTCCCGAAACCTCATCTTGCCAAGCGACCCCAGGGATCCATGTTGCATCAGTCCCTCGTTGCTCACGTAGGCGCCCGTGGGATTCGGAAGCTGGCCAGCTAGAGTACCAGTTCGGATCCGCCCGAACGAACTGCCCCCTCAGGACACCGTCTTCACCAATCTCCAACAGCGACACGGACATCAAAACCAGACGCTCGGCTCCCGGAGAAGCCGAGCGTCCTTGTGGCGAATCCTGCGGGCGGAGGTTCTGCAGGACTGTGTCAGACTATCCCGTAGGCATGTCGTCGTCGTGGAGCTTCGATGAGGCTCCTGTGTTCACTGCATGTTGGGGCTGTGATGGCATTCACAGTTCGGTGGACCGATTAAACGCGCTATCAAGGAAGCGTAGCCTGCAGCAATGCTTCAGCGTGTCGTGAGCGATTCGAACGGTTCGTGGGCTTCCGGTGAAGACGGCGACCGGACGGTGGAGCATGGCGCTCGTCGGTCCGGCTCTGAGATCCCGCTACGACCGCGCGGCGTGCGTGGCGGAGAGGATCAACCGCTTCGCGTCTCGTAGTCGTCCGTCCGATAATACGACGAGATCGACGTCGCATCACGGTCTGTCATGGCGCGCCTCCTACGTGCTCTCCAGCCCTAGCTGACGGGCCACCCAGTCGATCCGATCCTCGGTCGCTTGCTCGTTCAGCCCGTGCTTCGCGTCGTACCAGCGAAGCTCCTTGGGATCTCCGGCGGCCGCGAAGAACTCCTCGGCCCGCTCGACCGGCACGTGGAAATCGTCTCGGGCGAACTGGAAGAGCAGCGGCGCCGGTGCAAGCTCTCCCACCCGACCGATCGGGTCGAGCTCCGCCATCTCCCGAATGAACGCCTCCCGCTCGTCGCCCTCGAGCCGCGGGTAGTAAAGGAACCAGTCGGAGAACCTCGACGTGCCTGCCATCAGGGCGTAACACGTGGGGCGGAGATCGACGCTCCCCATCACGACCCCGTACATTGCGCCGAAGTCGTGCCCGACGTAGGCGAACCGCCCCGGATCGACGCCCGGCTGGTCGAGCAACAGATCCATCGCGCGTCGCAGCTCGATCACCTGCTCGACCGACATCCGAGGGTCATCGGCCTGGGTCCGCTTGAGGAACCAGTCGCGGTCGGACCACACCGTCTCAATCAGCAGCGAGGCCGCGCCGCGCTTCGCCATCGCCTGGGCTTCTTCGTAGAATTGGGTCCGGTTCGAGTTGGCCGCCGCCGGCTCGTACCAGTGAACGCAGAGGATCACCGGGAACGGTCCATCGCCGGTGGGGCGAATCAGGCACGCGGCCCGGCGCCGATCGAACGGAGTCGCGTACGTCAGATCCGATCCGATCCACCCGTCGTGCTCGCGCGACCCGAGCGGACGAACGTCGAGCGACGCGCTCCGATCGTAGTCGAACAGATCCTTCACCATCGTGCCTCCTCCTCCCGAGCCATTGCCTTCCTCGCGGACAGCGCTCGGGAGCCTTTCGATCCGGAGCCAAATCTGAGGAGCCCTGGACGCCTGCTGCCGATGCCTGATGCCCTCTCGTAGCTAGCTCGACGATTTGATGCCCTCCAGAACCGACTGGATGCTGGCCCTATACAGCGTCGTCTTCTCCCATCTCGCGTACTCGGTCTCCCGCAGTCGTTCGACGACGTCATCGACCGCTCCTCCGGCTCCTGCCACTTCCCGCACCGCGCCGACGAGCGCGTCAAGGAAACCGCGCTCGGCAGCCAGCTCCTGAGCGCCTCCCACGTCCCCATGACCGGGAACGAACTCCTCGATGTCGAGCAGTTCGTAGTCGGAGAGCAGCCTTGACCAGGAGGCGGCATCCCCGTCGGGGGCGATGTACGGCGGCGAGTCCTGGAAGAATCCGAGATCGCCGAGGAACGCGACGCGGTCGTCGGGGCAGAAGAGCACCACGTCCCCGTCGGTGTGCGCTCTACCCACAGCAACCAGCGACACGGTCCGTCCGCTGCCTCGGATCTCTATCCGACCGTCGAAAGCCACGGAGGGTATCGCGTGGACGAGCGGCAGCTCCTCGAGCAGCAGCTTCCGCGGATAGAGATTCGCTTCGTAGTTGAAGCGCGTGTGTTCGTCCGTTTCCCCGGCCAACGCTCGCTCCAATTGCTGGACGTGCTCCGCCAGTTCCGCCGGCTCGATCGTTTCTTCACTCTCCGCCGACAGCTTCGCGGTCGCTGCCACGCTCGCTAGGATCGATGCCTCCGGGAGGAAGACACAGTTACCCCAGACGTGGTCCCCGTGGGAATGGCTGTTGACCACGTAGCCGGGTGCCCTGCCGGTCAGCTCCTCAGCGGCGGCCCGTAGCTCCGTTGCAGCCACGCGCGTGAGGAACGCATCGAAGACGAGCGTTTCGTCGCCGAGGTCGACGATTCCCGCATTACTCATCGCGCCACCTTGGACCGTCTTGATCGCCGCGAAGACTCCATCGGCGAGTCGCTCCAGTCGGAAGTGTTCGTTCTCAAGAACAATGTCTCGATCTGTCATCCGCTCACCTCATCCCTCGATCCGCTCGACCCTGAATGACACCGGACACAGCCCGTCGCTGCACGAAGCGACCACGGTGCCGGGCTGCACGATCCATGGGAGATTCCCACCGTACGTGACGGATGCCAGGTTCCGCTGGATGTCGTCCCATGCGCCCGGGCAATCGAAGTCGTCCGGCCTTCGCACGAAGACCTCTTCCATGACGAGCTCCTGCCCGTCCTTGATGACCTCGCACGGGCCGTAGGCCTGCGGGAAGTCGTCACAGTTGAGGTGCTCATCGAGCAAGGTCCATGTGCGCGACCCGCTTCACGACCGTGATTCTCAGTCTCGGCACGGCGCCTCCTCTCGATTCCCCCGATTGGCCTCGATCTCGTCAAGGACATCGACGGCCCAATCGAGGCTCAACTCGAGCAGCTTCGCGTGCGTCGGCGCCCCCGTCGCTTTGTCCCAGCCCTGCAACTCGTAGTAGAGATCGACCGCCTCCCGCATCTGGTCTTCCGGGATCGACGCGCCCTCTTCCCCCGCCAGCATCAGCGGCTCGGTGAATCGCGGGTGATGGGTGTCGTCCGCCGGCGTGAACCCCTCACGGGCGTTGTACAGGCGGGCCAATGCCAGCGCGCGCTCGCCGACCCGGAGCAGTTCGAGGTCGTTGACGTCCCAGCCGGTGACTGCATTGACGATCTGCCGGAAGTTCGACAGTCGATACGGCAGGAACATGCAGATGCATGCGCAGTTGTACATCACCTGCACTCGAATGACCGTCGCCGCCAAGACCGCCTTCGTCGTGGGCAGGGTAGCCCGCTCCATGGGTTCGGTGAAGATCCCAAACGGCTTCATCCGGGCCGCGCCCGCCTCCGACTCCACGCCGGAATCGTGGAAATTATGCATGTGATCGGCGCCGGTCGGCGAAGTGGCATACCCAATCCCGAGGCCAAACTGCCAACGAGGATCGTGCATCGGGAACTCCTGGCCCTTGGCTTGAACGGCGTAGCGCTCGGTGCCGCAGCCGATCTTCTGTGCCGCGCGGAGCGATCCCTCGGCGAGGAGATCGCCTAACCCGTCGCGACGCGCGATCTGCTCGACGAGTTGGGTCATCACATCATGGTCGCCAAATCGTGGCTCCATGCCGCCTGTCTCCTCGACGGTCAGCAACCCGCGCTCGAAGCACTCCATCGCCCAAGCGATCGTTACACCGGCGGAGATGGTATCGATTCCGTAAGCGTTGCATAGCTGGTTGGCGTAGGCGATCGCCTCAAGATGGTCGACACCGCAGATCGAGCCGAGCGACGCGAGGCTCTCGTACTCCGGCCCGCCGTAAGCCGGATTGACCTTGTACTCGCCGTCCGATTTCACGACCCGTTTGCAGGCGATCGGGCAAGCGTGGCAGGTGTCGCGACCGACGAGGAGCTGCTCGGTCATCGTCGTTCCGGCAATCTTCTCCGCCCCCTCGAACTTCCCTTCCTGGAAGTTGCGCGTCGGCAGTCGGCCAACCTCGTCCATCTGCACGATCCCACCGCCGGTCCCGTGCTCGTGGAAGTTCGCCCAGCGTTCTCGCAGGCCGACGACGTAGTCGACGACCTCCTTCGCACCCCCGGGATCGGCGATCTCGACGGTGCCAGTTCCCCGCACCGCGACGGCGCGGAGCTTCTTCGCCCCCATGACCGCGCCGAGGCCGGTCCGCCCGGCGGCTCGGTTGACGTCGCTGATCACGCAGGCGAATCGAACGAGGTTCTCGCCGGCAACCCCGCACTGGATGACGCGGATCTTGTCGTCGCCGTGCTCCTCGCGAATCGCCGCTTGCACGGCGGCCGTCTCCTTGCCCCAGAGCTGCCCAGCGTCTCGGATCTCGACCTCTCCGTCGTGGATCCACAGGTAGACCGGCTCGTTGGACTTCCCGGTGACGACGACCGCGTCGAAGCCGGCTCGCTTCAATTCGACGCCCCAAAACCCACCGACGTCGGCCTCGCCGAACGCCCCGGTCAGGGGCGACTTGGCGCCGACCGCGTGACGACCGCTTCCCGGAATCGGTGTTCCGGATGCGACGCCGGTCGCGAACACGAGCGGGTTCTCGGGCGCGAACGGATCGACGCCCACCGGCGCCCGCTTGAGCAGTTCGTGGGCGATGAACCCCCAGCCGCCGAGGTACATCCGGTAGTAATCCTCAACCGGTTCCTCGACCT
>CBFCYU010000102.1:0-6539 GCA_965602415.1 uncultured bacterium
TGATCTCGTTTCTTTCCGCCAAAGCGACTAGAATCCTGTCTGCCTTCGATTGATGGCTGTTCGAAGTATGCTGAGAGGTGGTTCCGTATGAAGCGAATGGTGAGTCTGCTCTTGGTTGCTGCCTGCATCGGTGCCATGGGCTCCGGGCTCGTTATGGCTGAGCCTGTAACGTGGGGATTCGGGTTTGGCGGCGCGATGGCGATGGCCTTCTTCCCGGACATGACCGGGATCAACACGTTCATGTCAGAGAATGGGCTGGATCCATTCGGCGATTACCTGATTGGCGCGGGCGGCGGTGGCCGTGGTGGAGTGATAGGCGGGCCGGCATTTGGCGGTATCGGGTGGGGCGTGCTTGCTACCTCGACAACCGAAGATCGTGAAGCGGAACTGGTCTTCGGCGGCGGCGGTCTCGATCTTGGTGCAGCGATCGGCGGAGATGAGGGGTCCGTTCTCACCGTCGGAGCAGTCCTCGGTGGCGGCGCCAACGTGCTTACGTTGACCGGACCGTTCGTGCAGACGGGGGAAGTCTGCCCCGACGGCCTCGTAGCTGAGCCGACAAATCGAGAACTGGTTCATGTCATGGGTTTCATACAACCCTACGTCAGCATGTCGGCTCAGTTGGTTCCATGGATGGGATTCGAACTTCGGTTCGGGTACGTGGTGCCGGTCTTCGGAATCGACTTTGGCGATCTTCTGGGTATTCCGGCTCCGTCCCTCGAGCTGTCCGGGCCGACCGTGAGCTTCGGCCTCGCGTTCGGCGGCATCGGGTCAACGGCAGATTCCGACGATGACAAACCAAGCGATGACAAGCCAAGCGGACATGCTCAGGTGACGTCCGCAAGCGATGGATCGTTCGTCGTTCATGCCGAAGACGAACTCATTATCGAGAATACGCTGGGCGATATCGTGATCTCGGGGTATGCGGTCGACGCGACCCAAGCGGTGTCCGATCTCGTCGTGGAATGGCAAGCCGTGCGGACGTGCGCCGAGCAGCGGATCGACGAATTGCAGGTAGTTTCGGACGTGACCGATACGGGTACCGCATTGATGACGGTGGGTGTCGGCCGCGTCGACTATGTCCTGCGGATCCCGACTGGTATCGATCTGAAGGTCCGGAATGGCGCCGGAAACATCGATCTTGTCTCCTATGAAGCGCAGACGATCATCATCGAGAACGGTGTCGGCGACGTGGAACTGCAGGGTGTGCAAGCCACTGCATTGATCGTTGCTGGTGGCGTTGGCAAGATTAATCTGCCGGATGTGGATGCACAGGCGCTGATCGTGGATCTGGGGATCGGCGGCATTGCCCTCACGCTTCCGGTGAACGCGTCGGCCACGGTGAGCGCTAAGGCGGCCATCGGCGACGTTTCTATCGATCGATTCCCCGGCATGATCGGTGGAGTTCGCGGATTCCTCGGTACGTCGGGAGATGTCACGTTGGGCAGCGGCGAGCGCACGGTCAGGCTGAATGTGGGCCTCGGCAGGATCGAGATTGAGATGCAAATGCCGTAGCTCAGCCATTTCGAATCCGGAAGTGGCAACGCGGCCACAAGGCCGGCGCTTCATGGAGCCGAGGGAGCATTCGCGCGGTGTCGATAAGGGTCTGACGGCGGGATCTCAGCGAGGGGGAATCTTCATTGTCCTTCGCGGACGGCGGTCTGCCACAGCTCTTCCTGCATCTGGACCTGGCTGAGGCTCCGGTACAGCCCGTCCTGAGCAATCAGTTCCCCGTGAGTCCCCTGTTCCGCAATCCGCCCGTCCTGCAACACGACAATCTTGTCGGCGCTACGAATGGTCGACAGACGATGGGCAATGACGACGGTTGTCCGACCGACGATCAATCGCTCCAAGGCCTGTTGGATTAGCAGCTCGGTTTCGGTGTCGACCGAGGACGTCGCCTCGTCCAGGATCAAGATGGGCGCGTCTCTCAGCACCGCGCGGGCGATGGCCAATCGCTGCCGCTGACCGCCGGAGAGCTTGACCCCGCGCTCGCCGATCAGGGTTTCATACCTTTCCGGGAGCTGCTCGATGAAAGCGTGGGCGTTTGCGACACGCGCTGCCTCAATCATTGCTGGATCTGTGGCACCCGGACGGCCGAACAGAATGTTCTCGCGGACGGTTCCGTGGAACAGGAAGACTTCTTGAAGCACGATGCTGATCTGTCGGCGCAGGCTCTCCAGCGTCAGGTCGCAGACGTCGTTCCCATCGAGGGTGATCGTCCCCTCGGACACGTCGTAGAACCGGGGGATCAGCATCGAGAGGGTGGTCTTCCCCACCCCGGTCGGCCCCACGAGCGCCACGACCGAACCCGGCGCGACGTCCAGGTCGATGTTCCGCAGCACCATTTCGCCTTCGCTGTACCGGAAACTCACGTTGTCGAAGCGAAGGGCTCCCCGGGCTCGGTCGGCAAGCTCGACGGCGCCGGCCTGCTCTACTACATCGGGTTCCTGCTCCAGAAGCTCGGCGATGCGATCTGCCCCGGCCAGCGCCTGCTGGATGTTCTCCCACACGCCGCTCAGCGCCCGCACCGGCTGGTAGAGCAACTCCAGGTAGAGGAAGTAGGCGACCAGATCGGCGATCGGCAGCGCCCCACCGAGCATCAGTCTCCCGCCGAAGTAAATGAGGACGATCGTCCCCAAGGAGGCGGTGAACTCGACCGACGGGTGGAACACAGCCATCAGCCGCAAGGCTCGCAGCAGGGAGTCACGATGGCGGACGATGCGGCTCCAGATGCGGTTCGCCTCGTTATCCTCTCGGGTGAATGCCTGGATCTCTCGAATTCCCGAGATGTTGTCGTTCAGGGCTGCGTTCAGCTCTCCCAGCTCGACCTGTCGCTGGCGAAAGGCGGGACGCACGTAGCGTGCGAACCCGCGCATGGCCACGACGATCAGTGGGATCGGGATCATGCTTAACAGGGCAAGCTGCCAGCTCATGCTGACCAGCACCGCGGTGACACCGATGAGCATCAGCACGTTGATCAGGACATCCGGTATGGCGTGAGCGACCAACTGCTCGAGTAAAGTGGAGTCGTTCACCGTGCGTGACATGAGCTGCCCTGTTTGCTTGTCCTCGTAGAAGCGCAGAGAGAGGCGTTGCAGATGCCGGTAGACTTCGTCTCTGACGTCGGCTACCACGTGCCAGCCGGCCACGTGGGCCGAGTAGCTCCGGATGAACCGCATGACGGCCCGGATGACGTAGACGGCCAACGCCAGCAGGGCCAGCTGTGCGATCAGGACCATGGTCTCTGGTCCCGCCTCCGGATCCGTGACGGCATTGATCATCGCTCTGACCAACCAAGGGCCAACGAGCTGGATGGCCACGAGGGCCAACATGCTGAGCATCGTCAGCGCAAGAGGTAGTTTGTAGCGCTTCACGTGGCGGAGCATCGACCGTAGGGATTTCAATCTCTCACAGCTCCGTTCTCATTTCCCACCTGCAACGCCGGACGCTTCAGAAGCCACAGCATCGTCTTTCCCCTCAGCCAGGTTCGAGCGAGGCGTGTCGAAGCTTCCGGTGGGGTTCCTTGAACACGCCTCGGATTGTACCGCAGGGCAGGTCAGTCCGTAGGAGGGGAAGGGATCAAGTCTCTGTTCTGATTCCTTATCGTGGGCTGAATCCACCATGAGCGAGACCGCTTCAGTGGGGTACGGAAGCGCTGTCCACCTGCTACTCGTTCCGAGTAACCGGCCAGGCGCTATGCGACTGTTGTCCGACTGCATGGGAATGCTTGAAGGAGATCCACCTTGCCGATGGCTTCATGATGCCGTTCCCTGTCTCTGTCGATTCGATTGAACTCGACCTGGGAACACTCGTACCTCTCTATCGATGCGCACAAGAGACCCGCAGTCTCCCCGAAGCCCCGACAGCCGATCGGTCGACGCTGCTTTCCCTTTGAGTCACAGGCATTCGAACGATCCTCGCGTTCCATCATCCGCGCTTTGTGGTCGAGAAGCAGCGCCCCTGGAGATCGAAGCTGCAGCTCTGCCTAGCGTTGGCGTAGCTTGCCGTTGCGTTCCTCCTGGCCTGACGCACCAGTCGTAAGCGAAGAGCGATCAACCCGCTCATCACACGTGCTCCTGGTGATTGGCCTTGCGGCCATCGATCCTGCCATGAGCGACGATGTGACGTCGTCGATCGCCAACAGACACAGAGGCCGGTCGGTCTCATCTCCGGTTCGGCTCCCGTGGTGCTGATCTAGGCAGCTTCTTCGCGATCCAGGTACTGGATGATCGCATCAACGACGAGATAGTTGAGCGATCGATCGCGTTTCTCGCCCAGCGCGTGGAGGCGCTCGACGACTTGCTTCTTCTGTGCCTTCTCAGGGATGTAGACTGAGATCATCGGTGCGACGCGTGTTCGTGGCATGTCCCCTCACCTCGATCCCCATTGTGGCGAAATTTCCGGCGACGTCAATAGGAAACGGTGCGACTCGTCCAGAGGAGGCCGAAGAAGCTTGAAACGGGTCATGCTGTCTAGCTTGGCAGGGACAGGGTTACGACCACTGCGAGGCCGATGAACGCTCCAACAGCTACGGCAAGCCCGATGATCCAACCGCGACGGCTCTGAAACACGCTTCCTCCCACCCAACAGCTTCATCTATTGACCTGGTAGGGTCATGGTAGCCGATCACATTTCTCATGCAAACCCAACTGATGACTCTGAGTCCGGGCGGCGGGGCTGCTGGTAAACTCCTCCGCCAATCCGGGATGATTCCCGCAGGATGGAAGCGAGGCCGTGGTTGGTGCGAGAACTGAGCTAGAGGAGATTCTGATGCACGTTCTTTGGGGATTGGCCGGCGTTTCGTTGTTGGGGTGGATCGGGCTGCTCGTTGGTCGAGGCCTCTTCTGGTGGCCGTCGCCGCGGCTCGAGCCCCCGCAGTTGGGGGCGAAGACGATCGAGCGCTCAGTCGTCGCCGTGGTTCCGGCGCGCGACGAAGCGGAGATCCTCCCGAGGACGCTTCCGACCGTCCTCGCCCAGGAGTACTCGGGACGGTTTCGCGTCACGCTGGTCGACGACCGGAGCGAAGACGGGACGACGGCGGTCGCTCGAGCGGCGGCCGAAGCACTCTCCGCGAAGGATCGATTGGAGATCGTCACGGGCGAGCCGCTCCCCGCAGGATGGTCGGGAAAGGTCTGGGCGATGCACCAAGGGGCGACGAATGCTACGTTCGTTACGACATCGGATGCGGCTGCTATCGCCGTGTCCCAAGTTGCTCGACCTGCGATCGAGAAGCCGGACTTCCTTTGGTTCACCGACGCCGACATCTCCCACGAGCCGTGGGTGCTCGGCGCTTTGGTCGCCAAGGCCGAGGCGGATGACCTCGACCTCGTCTCGACGATGGCGACGCTCCGGGTCGACTCGGCGTGGGACAAACTCCTCGTTCCGGCGTTCGTCTACTTCTTCGCCAAGCTCTACCCGTTCCGATTCGTTCAGAACCCGCGTCGTCGCAATGCTGGCGCGGCCGGGGGATGCATCCTCGTTCGGCGAAACGCCCTTGATCGGGCCGGAGGCTTACCGGCGATTCGTTCGGCACTGATCGACGACTGCGCCCTGGGGAGACTGATCAAACGAGCGGGAGGGCGGATCTGGCTCGGGTTCTCTCGCGGCGTTGACAGCGTTCGCAGCTACGGCAGCCTGTCGAGCGTCTGGGGCATGGTCGCCCGTTCCGCCTACACCCAGCTCGGTCATTCCCCCCTCAAGTTGGCCGGGACGATTCTAGGGATGCTCCTTCTCTACGTGTTTGCGCCGGTCGCGTGTATCGGAGGAGCGGTCGCAGCTGGGCTCGGCATGTCGGCTGCGCTTCCTCTCGCTACGATCGGCGGTGCGGCCTGGACCTTGATGGCGGTGAGCTTCGTCCCGATTCTGCGACACCACGGCGTCGGGTGGTTGACGGCCCCCCTTCTTCCCGTTGCCGGCGTTCTGTACATTGCGATGACCATCTCGTCAGCGTGGCGCCACGCGAGAGGCCGAGGCGGCGCCTGGAAGGGCCGGACCTACTGAGTCCCACCACGGCGAATGTGGCATCCGTCATCCGCATTCGCCCTGCGTCGTGCGTAGCGCGCGACGCTCCCTAGTGCGTTGTCGGGCTAGCAGCCCGTGTGGAAAGGGGTCTCTCTACCACCAAGACGCGATGGCCTGAGAGGGTCGTGTTGGATGGGATTGACCCGCCCCCTGAAATTGGCGCAGCAGGAGAGCTAGGATCCGGATCGATGGAAGGAGGCAGGAAGCGGCAACCTCGCTGTGCTCGAAGAGGAGGTCGCAGCGCTGAAGCAGCCATCGAACACCCGAAGGCGGGGAGAGGCGATGCCTTTCCCCGCGCTTCATTGGACACAGAATCAGGATCCATCCGTATCCATCCGTTGGTAGTTGATTGTATCCGTCTGTCTTCTTCACATTCTACACGCTTCTGTCTATACTCCTCCAAGCAACCGTTTGGCTACAAGGAGGCACCAGATGAAGCGAAGTGGGCGGAGGGCGGCCTTGTGGGTCGCGTTGTGTGGGATGCTGGTCACGGTGGCGGTGCTCGTGCCGCTGTGGGT
>CBFCYU010000103.1:0-6519 GCA_965602415.1 uncultured bacterium
ACCCTACGACAAGCGCGTGAGAACGTTCCTGCGCGAGTACAGGGCGCCGGCGATTCCTGCTTCGTTGAGCGCTCGGCAGATCCTGGCGTTCTTCCGCTCCGTCCTCCGCTTGGGCATCGTAGGTAGGGAGCGGCTGCAATACTGGGAGCTTCTCGTATGGACCGTGTTTCGCCGTCCGAGGCAGTTTCCGATGGCGGTGACGTTTGCCATCTACGGGTACCACTTCCGTAGGACCTGCAAGCGGCACATCGCCTCGGCTTAGCGTGCAGTGCTGGTGCGCCGCTGCTCGACACTCCCTGAGATGGTTCTGAGTGCGTGACGGGATCTCGGGGGCGTGGGCCGGGCAGAGTCTTGCTAAGTGAGGGATGAGATCCATCCAAGGTATACTCAGTGGGCCCGTTCGATACTCTCCTTACGAAGCGAGGAGGCTGCAGTCATGAGTAGAACATCGCCGCGCCGCTTGTTGGAGACGATGACTCGTGGACGATCCTCTGAGAATGCCGGCTTGGCCGCGCTGCGCGCGGGGTTTCTTTCCTCACAACCAGCAGCAGGAGGCCGGTGGTGACGAATCGACATCGAGTCGTCGTGAGCGGCATCGGGGTGGTCACGCCGATCGGCATCGGGCGGGAGGCGTTTTGGGAAGGATTGCTCGCCGGGCGAAACGGCATCTCCCGCATCACCCTGTTCGACCCGTCGGAATTCCGCTCTCAGATGGCCGGGGAGGTCAAGGACTTTCACGCCGAGGAATGGATCGACCGCAAGCTCGCGAAGCGGATGGATCGGTTCACCCACTTCGCTCTGGTCGCTGCAGACCTGGCGATGAAGGACGCCGGCCTCGATGCGTTTCCTTTCGATGGGCGCAGGGCGGGCGTCATCATCGGGTCCGGCATCGGAGGGACACAGACCCTTGAGAGTGCAAGCGCCGGGCTTCTGGCGAAAGGTCCGAGATCCGTGGGGCCGCTCGTCGTGTCCAGAGTGCTCATCAACACGGCCGCCTGCGTGGTGTCGATCACCCATGGGCTCAAGGGACCTCTGTCGGCTCCCTCCGTCGCCTGTTCGACCGGGGCGAACGCCATCGGCGACGCCTATCGCGTCCTGGAGCGGGGAGACGCCGACATCATGTTGGCGGGAGGAAGCGAGGCGAGTGTGAGCCCATTGCCGTTCGCCGGGTTCTGCGCGACGCGGGCGATGTCCGTCCGCAATGACGATCCGGAACGAGCGAGCCGTCCGTTTGACAAGACCCGAGACGGGTTCGTCATGGGCGAGGGGGCCGGTGTCGTCGTGTTGGAAAGGCTGGAGCATGCGCTCGGGAGGAATGCGCCCGTCTACGCCGAAGTCGCCGGCTACGGCAACACGGCCGATGCGTTCCATCTCACGGCGCCCGAGCCCGAAGGCGACGGGATGGTCCGTGCCATGGAGGCAGCGCTGCGGGACGCCGGCGTCGCCGTGTCGGACGTCGGCTACATCAACGCTCACGGGACCTCGACGATCCTCAATGACAAGACCGAAAGCGCGGCCGTGATGAAGGTCTTCGGCGATCAGGCCGGGCGGCTCAAGATCAGCTCCATCAAGTCGATGATCGGCCATCTGCTGGCCGCGGGCGGGGCGGTGGAGTTCGCGGCCACCGTGCTGAGCGTCTCAACCGGCCGGATTCCTCCGACGACCAACTACGAGGAGCCGGATCCGGATTGCCCGCTGGACTACGTCACCCAGGGAGCCGAGTCGATCGAGCTTGACTCGGCGATGAGCCAATCGTTCGGCTTCGGAGGCGGAAATGCCTGCCTGGTCGTCAAGCGCTACGAGAACAGGAGAGCGTGATGAACATCCCCAAACTTCACATCGGAAACCTGACCGCGGACCTCCCGATTGTCCAGGGGGGGATGGGCGTGAGGGTGTCGCTGGCGTCCCTGGCGGCGGCTGTGGCCGAAGAGGGGGGAATCGGCACCATCTCGAGCATCGGCCTGGGGGACTTCGAAGCGTCTCAGCATGAGTATGAACGGATCTCGCGGGAGGCGCTGCAGGAGGAGATCCGCAAGGCCCGAGCCATGACGGATGGGGTCCTTGCCGTCAATTTCATGGGCGTGCTCAGCAACGTCGAGGACCTTCTCCGGACCGCTGTCCGAGAAGGCATCAAGATGATTGTTTTCGGGGCCGGACTGCCGATGAGGCTCCCCAAGATCGTCGAAGATCGATCGGTGAACCTGGTGCCCATCGTCAGCTCGGCCCGTGGTGCGGAGCTGATCCTCCGTGGCTGGGCCAAGCGGTACGAGAGAACGGCCGGCGCGATCATCCTCGAAGGGCCTCTTGCGGGGGGGCATCTCGGCTTCACCGTCGAACAGCTTAAGCACCTGGAGGACTACTCCCTCGAGACGCTCGTGCCCGAACTCGTGGAGGCGGTCAAGCCGTACGAGGATCGCTTCGGGTGCAAGATTCCGATCATCGCCGCCGGGGGGATCTTCACCGGCGGGGACATCGCCCGCATGCTGTCTCTGGGTGCGTCCGGCGTCCAGATGGCGACGCGTTTCGTTTGCACCGTCGAGTGCGACGCCTCGCAGGAGTTCAAGCAGACCTATCTGGATGTGGCGGAAGAGGACATCGTCATCGTCAAGAGCCCCGTCGGCTTACCCGGGCGGGCCGTCCGAAACAGATTCCTCAAGGACCTGGAGACGGTCGAAAGACTGAAGATCAACTGCCTCTATCAATGTCTGACGGTCTGCAAGGTTGCGGAGGCCAAGTACTGCATCGCTCAAGCTCTGGTGAACGCCTATCGGGGGGATGTCGACCACGGTCTCGTTTTCTGCGGCCAGAACGCGTACCGAATCGACAAGATCGTCACCGTCAAGGAGCTGATCGCAGAACTCCTCGGCGAGCTGCGGGACGCGCTCGAAGGAGACGCCGCTTGAGCGAGCTGAAGGATCCCAGTCCTCGCAAGGGAGTTCGCTTGAACTGAGCCTGGCGGATTCCTGGGACCCAATGCGAATCGTTGCTCGCGAGGTCGTCATCGGAACGATGTCTTTCATTCCGAACCAACCTTCTTCCCTCATCTACCCGGAATGCCGATACTGAAGGACTTCGTGCGAGGAAGGAGGCGTTTGATGATCGATCGCGTGCATCAACACATCGTCTCGGAACTGCAGCAGGGAGCCCGGACAGACACGATCTTCGTGCTGATCGCTGTCCTGTTGAACCTGCTGATGCTGGCGATTAGCTCCGGGATCGCGCAGGAATCGGCCGAGAACGGAACGACGACCGCAGTGCTGGGGCTGTTCATGGCGCTGACGGTGGTTGTCAACCTCGTCGCGGTCTTCGGCCTGCTGAAGGGGAAGGAGACGAGGGCGAAGCTGCTCGGCGGCCTGCTGAAGCTGTACGCCGACCAGCACGTCGACGGCTACTACGACCCGGCGCTGCTCAAGAACTACGGCGCCCGCTATTCCCTGTTCATCCTTGTGGTCGTCTGCATGGGCGCCGTCGCCATCATCGTCCCGCTGCTGTTGCGGTAGTCCAGCGAAGCTGTGCTGGCGGACGACACTTGGCATCGCAGTGACGTGTGAGAAGGAGCCAGGAGGAGATGATGCCCATCCAGCCCACCTATCCCGGTGTGTACATCGAAGAGGTACCTAGTGGTGTGCGGACGATTCTTGGAGTTTCCACATCGATCACGGCGTTCGTCGGCCGAGCACTACGAGGTCCCATGAACGAGTCGATCCATGTCTTCGGCTTCGGCGATTTCAGCAGGGTGTTCGGCGGGCTCTGGGAGCATAGCCCGATGAGCTACTCGGTCTATCAGTACTTCGCCAACGGTGGATCGGTCGCGATCATCGTCCGGGTCGCCCGTGTTGGCGCTGCAGGTTCCAAGGGTTCGGATGATGCGGCCAAGGCGGGACTGACACTGTCTGGCATCTCCTTCGAGGCAGTCAGTGAGGGCGAGTGGGGCAATAGCCTGGTTGTGAGCGTCGACCGCAACGGTCGGGATCCGGAGGGGTTCAACTTTACGATCAAAGAGGCGGCCGACAGCAAGGCGCATGCAGTGGAAATGTTCTGTGACCTTTCGCTGGATCCAGCATCGCGGCGATTCGTCTCGAAGATTGTGAACAAGGCATCGGCGCTGGTCCGTGTCGGCGAACGGATTCCGGAGCGGGTACCGGACGTGGACGGGGGGCACTTCGCCGGGGGCGCAGACGGTGGGGTTCCGACGTTCGATGACTACATGGGCGAGAGATCCAAAGGGACGGGCATCTACGCGCTGGAGACGGTCGACCTGTTCAACCTTCTTTGCATACCTCCTCGAACCTTTAAAGCGGAACCGACCGACGACTCGGATTGGCTCTCGCTGTACGAAGCAGCCCTTGAGTACTGCACGAAGCGGAATGCCATGCTGCTCGTTGATCCGCCGGCAACGTGGCAGAGCGTGGAAGATGTCACTCAAGGAATCAGTCTGATTGAATCGCTACGCCATGAGAACGCGGTTCTGTTCTTCCCCCGACTTCTGGTGACTGACCCGCACAGGAGGAATCATGTGCGCACGACACCTGCTTCGGGGGCGGTCGCGGGGATCTTCGCCCGGACAGATGCCACGCACGGTGTGTGGAAACCAGCGGCCGGCACTCACGCGACGCTTCTCGGCGCCAAGCTCTCGTACGCAATGACGGACGGCGAAAACGGGACGCTCAACGCGCTGGGCGTCAACTGTCTTCGGACCTTCCCAGCGTACGGCACCGTCGTCTGGGCCGCCAGGACACTCGCTGGAGCCGATGGACTCGCATCCGAATGGAAGTACGTCCCGGTTCGAAGATTCGCTCTGTTCATTCAGGAGAGCGTACATCGAGGAACGAAGTGGGTTGTTTTTGAGCCGAATGACGAACCGCTCTGGGCGCAGATCCGCCTGAACGTCGGCGCCTTCCTGCACGGCTTGTACCGCCAGGGCGCGTTTGCGGGGACAAAGCCAACGGATGCGTACTTCGTCAAGTGCGACCATGAGACCACGACGAAGGGCGACATCGATCAGGGCATCGTCAACATCTGGGTTGGGTTTGCGCCAGCTAGGCCGGCCGAATTCGTGATCCTGCGAATCAGGCAAACGACCGGTCAGGTTGGAACCTAGGAACCAGTTCCTGTTTGAACTGCCGCTCCCGGGCGCCATCGCTCGCCCGGTCGAGCCCGCTCTGGTCGGGACGGTGGGAGCCGGGACTCGTGGAGAACGGGGGGAGCCGGATCCAGTCAGCCGGATTGTGTGGGCCGTAGATCACGCGGCCGACAAGGAAGCCTTGTCCGCGGTCGCGTTCGGGCTCGACACGGCGAGGAGCTTCAAGGAAGACCTTAAGAAGATGCACAAGACGGAGTGAGCGAGGGTTAGCGGTCAGGATTGAGACGTTCTCGCAACCACGCCTCGACGTCACCGAGCACGCTGGCGTGTTCGGGTTCGTTGTAGATCTCGTGATGGAGGCCATCGTAGACCTTCAGCGTCTTGTCGACGGAGCCGGCCGCCCGGTGCAACATCTCGGCGCCGTCTGGAGCGACCAATCGGTCCGCGCTTCCCTGCAACACGAGAAGCGGGAGTTCGATCTTGGGCGCCTCTTCAGTGACGCGGCGCATTGCCTTGAGTAGCTCACAGCCCAGTCGCGCGGTGGTCTTCCCCGTGTAGACCAGCGGGTCGTTGACGTAGGCCTCGACGACGGCCGGATCGCGAGAGACTCCCGTTGCTTCCACACCGGCGACGCCGAGCTTTGGCAGCAAGACCGAGAGCAACCTGCTCAGCATAACGGTCATCGAAGAGATGTTGTCGGGAATCTTGACCAGCGGGCCGGAGAGGATCGCTCCGGCCAGGTTACTCTGGTGATCGAATAGGTAGACGGTGCCAATCAGCGCACCGAGGCTGTGCCCCATCATGAACACGGGCTTATCCGGCTGCCAATCGCGAATCATGTCGACGTACGTCCTGAGCACGTCGATGAAGTCCTCGAACCGCTCGACGAAGACGCGTGTACCGGCCGACTTGCCGTGGCCAATGTGGTCGATGCCGTAGACGGCGTAGCCGAGCGGGACGAAGTGTTCGACCACGTTCGTGTAGCGACCGCAGTGCTCGGCAAGGCCGTGGACAATGAGGAGCACGGCTCTCGGCTCGCCCTCCGGAAGCCAGCATTGATAGCAGATGTCTGTGTCGCGGACGCCCTTGAAGAGTCCTTCCTGGTGTCTCATGTCTTCGTCTCCTGCTCAGTCAACTTCATCGTGTGCTTCGCTCCATCCCTTCGAGAGTTCCATCGCTCGACCCCAGTTGTGTAGCAGCTCCTCGCGTGCTTCGTCGGACATGCGAGGAAGAAACTTCCGGTCAGCCTCCCACAGCTGGCCGACGGCGCCGGCGTCTTTCCAGATTCCAACGGCGATCCCGGCGGCGTACGCGGCTCCGAGTGACGTGGTTTCAAGGTTCTTCGGCCGGACGACAGGAATCCCGAGAATGTCGCTCTGGAACTGGCAGAGGAAGTCGTTCCGCGCCGCCCCGCCTCCAACCCGGAGCTCGTCGAT
>CBFCYU010000104.1:0-6484 GCA_965602415.1 uncultured bacterium
TCGGCCCGCCCGCAGAGCTGCCAAGCGAGTTCGACGAGCTGCGCCACGCCGGTCGCCCCGACCGGATGCCCCTTCGCCTTCAGTCCGCCGGACGGATTGATCGGCAGGGCTCCGTCGAGCCGCGTCTCGCCGCGCTCGATCGCCCTGTGCGCCTCGCCCCGTTTGAAGAAGCCGGACGCCTCGCTCTCGGCGATCTCAAGGATGGTGAACGCGTCGTGGAGTTCGGCGACGTCAACGTCCTGCGGCGTCAACCCGGCCATCGAGAACGCCTTCTCGCTGGCAATCCGGACGGCCTTCAAATCGGTCGGGTCCTCCCGCTCGTGCACGGCGTGCGTGTCGGTCGCCTGACCGATCCCGGCGACGCGAACCTTCGGCCCACCGAGCTTCCCGGCGACCTCCTCCGACACGAGGACGACCGACGCCGCGCCGTCGCTGACCGGACAACAATCGAACATATGAAGTGGTGTGGCGATCGGCGGGTTGTTCACCACCGCCTCCGGCGCCGTTAGGATCCCCTCCATCGTCACGGTCTGCTGGATGTGGGCGTATGGGTTCTTCATTGCGTTCTCGTGGTTCTTGATTGCGATCATCGCGAGGTGCTTCCGCTCGACACCGAACCGGTCCATGAACAGCCGGGCGAACATCCCGGCGAGCGAAGGAAGAGTCACGCCGTAGATGTACTCGACCTCCGGCTGGGACAGGCTGGCGACGAAGTCCGTCCCTTCCAGACCATTGACGACGCGCATCCGCTCAACACCGGTCACGAGGACGACGTCGGCCATTCCGGACGCGATCGCCTGACAGCCGACCTTGAACGCCGACGCGCCCGACGCAGGTCCGTTCTCGACCGCCTCGGCCATCGCCGGATAGAGCGCGAGTTGGTCGACCAAGGCGCTTCCAAGTGCGGTCTGGCGATTGACGCGCGCCGCGCCCATGTTGGCAACAACCACGCTGTCGACCGGGATCTCGCCGAGGTCTGCGTGACGTAGCGCCGCGAGAGACGCGACACTGGCAAGCTGCATCAACGACCACTCCGAGCGGCCGAACTTCGTCATCCCTGCGCCGGCAATGTAGACGGGTTTCATGATGTCCCCTCCTTCTCACCGGCGACTTGGCGCACGACGGTCTCTTCCTCAGGGAGCACGATTGTCTCGGCCCCGCGCAGCAGCTCCTCCGACACCGGGCGACGGCCGGCGACGAGGCGAGGCTTGGCGTTGTAGTAGGTCTGATCAGGCAGCACCCACGACGGGACGCCTCCAAGCTCGTGCTGCACCTCGAATCGCTTCTCGAGCGGATACTCGATCATCCAGCGGCGGAACCCGATCGGGCTCTCGGCGACGATCAGGACTTCCTTCTGCTTGCAGTGCTCGATGTGGTACTCCATCTTGGCTGCGAACAGGTGCGATCCGACGCGGAGGCCGCGACGGACCGTCAGCGTGTGATAGCTCATGCCAGTCTTCGCATCGACCAGTCGGCCGTTGACCATCCCGGCGAGCACCCCATCGATCAGCCCCGCCAAGACGTACTCGTCCTTGACGCGATACCGCTTGTAGGCGAGCAATTCGCCGAAGAGTCGTGCTGCGACGATGTCGTAGAAGTCGCGCTCGACCCACAGGAGCGGGTAGAGCGCCTCCAGCAGGGTCGGAACCTCTTCTCTCTCGACCTGCCGTACGACCATCTCCTCTCCACTGGCGAGGGTGATCACCTTGGGCGGATACGGCGGCATGTCCATCGCCGGCGGGCGAAGGGACGCCTCGAGTTCGCTGATGTGTGCCATCCCAACTCCTTTCGTTGTTCGCACCCCGATAAGAAATCCTCCGCATAAGGACCCTGCGGAGAGGCAGCCGTCGTGCGAAGACGGCCTAGTTGTCTGTCTGCCTTACATTACGGCGGAACAAGCGGATCGTCAATGCCGCAGGGAATTCTGCCGGCATGGTGCACCCGACGTCTGTTCATGGGACGAGTTTCCTTGACGCGTCTTCGCGTCTTGTACTACGGTGGGCGAATACAACGACGAACCGTGCAGGACGCCTGCGGATTGAGGGCGGATTGCGGTATGGGCGGAAGGGGTATCGATGCATCGGAACGACGTGACACAGAGCCTCGCGGGCTACAAGGGCTTGGCCTACATCATGTGGGGTTCGTGGCGGATCGAGGGGCAGACATTGATCGAGGGAGCGGAAGCCGGTGGCCTGGCGGGGACGTTCATCGCGGACTCGGAGACCGAGCCGATCCTCCTCTCGACGTTGGCCGCCGCGCTGCATGAGTCGTACAGCCTCCGCATCGGGGAGGAAGAAGAACACCACGAACCGATCGACATCGCGATCGTTGGGCACGAGGGGAATCGGATCAGCTTCGCGCTGCACGGGTAGCCACAGATGTGCGACGCGTTCGTCGCTCTAAGAATCTGCGGGCGCGACCCGGGACGCGGTCTCTTCGGCCGCCTCACTGTCCCGCACGTCTTGCGCGCGAATGCCCATGCACTCAGCGGCTGCCTTGCACCACTTCGCGCAGGTGGGAGCCGCCTTCTTGTAGACGGGGGTCTTGCAGCGGGGACACCGGGCCTTCGACTCGTCGGAGAAGATCTCGATCTCGCCGCCGCACCTCGGGCACGGAACGACCGTTGACGTCAGGCGCTGTCCGCTCAGTCCTGGGCAACGCGGCCGCATGATTCCTCTCGACTTCCGCTCACACGACGCAGACCCAAACCGGTTCCGGCATCCAGACTCCGTCGCGACCTAACCCCCATCTGCATGATGTCCGAGCTCCGTTCGGGGCTAGAGCATCTCCTTGACCGCCGCCGGGCTCCTGAGTAACGGCCCGGCGATGTCCAACTCGCCGAAGGAGCCCTGCGATCTACCCCGTCGTCGATTCCCCCGGCCTTACGTACGCACGGCCGAGTGCTTCGAAGGCTCCCCCCAAGAAAGCCCGTCTCCCTCACACAGTCCCTCTGCAACGCTCCACACGATGCAGGGGCTTTGCGGGCGTCCCTCATCTCACACCGAGCCTCCCGGTACGCCGACTTCGATCTTCGCCTCGTAGATCGCCCGGCGGTCCTCGTCCCTCGCGGCCTGTTCGAGCATAGGACGCACATCGGGTTCGACGACCCCGGAGAACGTCTCGACGCCGTTGGTCGACACCACGACCGGCCGGTCCAGATCGAACTGCTCGCTGCTGATGAGAAGCGTGTACCGCGCGACGTTTCGCACCGTAACGTCGATCCGGTTCCCGTCTGCTGCAGCCTCGATCGAACCGGTCATCTCGTCCCGCGAGTAGACCGCTTTGATCGGCGTGACTTCGCCGGCCAGCACGACCGTTGCGCCGTCACGGATGACCTCGATCTCGATCGGGTCGCCGGGGTTCTTCCCGTCGATGATCGCCGGGATTTCGTAGCCGGTCTCGATCGGGAACTCGTCGATTCGGATGATCTTGTCGCCCGTCTTGACTCGGGCGAAGTGCGCGATCGACCACGGTTCGACTCCGGCGATGATGAACCCGGCGCCGACGCCCTGGTACGCGAACGTCGCGCCGAAGCGGATCTCGCCTTTCAGCGGCCACACGTTGGCGTCCTTGAATCCCAGGTTGTTCCCCACGTCGGCGATCTCGTCGATCCGGACCCAATCGCACCGTCCAACCGCGACATCGGAGGTCTCCCAGATCACGCGCGCGGGATGGGGATCGCGCTCGACACTCGCGATGAACGCGACAACCGAAGGGCGTTCGAAGGCCACGGCCTGGATGTCGTGACCCGTGGGATAGGCGGTCCAATCGATGTCGATGCCGAGATCCAAGAATTGATCGACATACAGTTGGATTTCAGGCGCGGGGTACAGTTCGTCGTAGCTGCCGTTCGCGGCGCGGATCGGCCGGTTGAGCAGGTTTCTCGGGTAGCTCTGATACGGGCCGTACCCGGCGATTCTGGGATGACCGTAGATGTCGATGAACCCGGCCCAGGCCGTCGCGTCGTGGAAACCCATCCACAGCGCACCGGATCCTCCGTCAGAGAACCCCGAGAGAAAGACGCGGTTCTCATCGACGTTGTAGCCCCGCTTGAGAGATGCCAATTGCGCCAGCAGGTTCGCGCGGCCCGTCTCGCTCCACCACGTCGCACCTTCTTCGCCGTGCGGCATCACGAGGATCCATCCCTCCTTGGCGGCCGTCGATTCCCACAGCGCACGCCTCGGGATCAAGCCCTCGACGGGATACGGTGTGTGTGAGACGGCACCGTGCAGATCGATCAGCACGGGAATCGGGGACGATGGATGGTAGTCCTCGGGGACGAAGACATGATACGGGCGCGCTGCGCCGTCGGGGCATTCGTTGTAGTAGACGGACCAGCCGCGCTCGACCTCGGCTGAATAGGCTCTCCCAATCCTGAGACGACTTGCGATCTCGAGCGCGTCGATCCCCGATAAGACCAGCTGCTCGACCGCTTCCGCTCGCTGATCCGAATCGAAGGCTCCGAAGAACGCCTCCATCAGGGCGTCAAGATCGGTCCCTCTCCCTCCGGCGACGCCAGCGCACACAACAAGAGCCGCAATGACGACGAGACCACTCCTGCCGATTCGATGCATCATGCCAGGCACCCCTTCCCCGGTGAACACACCGGGACCTTCGTGCTCGCAAGTTGCCTCGCACCGGCAATCCGTGGCCCGATCATCGACCCCCGACCGGGCTCCGTCTCTCCGATACAGCCCCTAAGGATTGTACTCGGCACAGGGGCCGTTTCGAATCGCCGAGGGCTGCGGTGGCCTGCTCCCACCGCGCCTGTGTGGTAGGATAGTCCATCGGATCAGCTAGGAGGGATGGACAATGAAGACGCGAGTGATTCAGTCGGCCGTGGTCGTCGTGACCGTGTGCTTGGCCTTGGCGTTCGGCGCCTCGGCGGATTTCGCCAAGGCGTATGAGTTCATTCAAACGGACCGGAACGTCGCGCTGTTCTACAACCTGAGCGAGCTGACGTTCGCCGGGCTCCGTGTCGTCTTCACGGGGGAGGTCGCTCCGATGCAGGCGATCGGGATCGGTGCGACCCTCGATCTGATCTCGAACGAGGCCGGGGTCCTCGTCTACGCGGGAACGATCCTGCCCCTCGGCATGTTCGAGATCGATTGGACCCTCGACGGCCCACGAGTCGACGCGGCGGTCTTGATCGACGCTCACGGAGTGGAGTATGGGATCGACGTCCATTCACCCCGTGCCCGGATGTGGTACGAACTGCCGCCGGGAACCGACGAGTGGGACGATGGCTGTGTTTCGTACGTTCCGATCGACATCGCGTTCAAGGGGAACTGGTCGAAGGATCCCGACGGCCTCCCCTTGGTCCGCTACCAATGGAGCTGGAGCGATGGGCTCGCCCTCGAGGGAGAGAACGTCAAGCGGAGGTTCCGGCTCCCCGGCTGGTACACCGTGATCCTCACCGTTTGGGACGTGGAAGGGCTTGTCCATTCGATCACCGAGTCCTTCTGCATCTATCGCTACCGCTGCGAAGACGAGTAGGTCTGCCGCGGCGGGCAGGCTGGACTGGCCAGAAGAGGTGTTGTGAAGAACGGTTGGCCCAGCCGCTCCTAATAGCAAGAAAGGGGCCCCGGCGAAGAACCGGGGCCCCGTGTCACTAGCGATTCGGGAGCGACTCCCTACCACTCGACGAGGAAGCCGAAGTTGAGATCGTTCACAGTACCCATCGCGATGTCCGTGTTGATCCCCATGCTGAACGTGAACTGGGTCGCGATCTGGATCTCGAGGTTCGCCTCGACCCAACCCACATCGAACAGCGTGCTGAACTTCTCGAAGTAGACCGTCACGTCGAACGAGAATGGGCCACAGCAGCCGTCGTCGGTCGTCGCGATCTGGTACGCCTCCCAGACCGTCCACGCCCATCCCTGGGAGAGGAAGTACCTGTAGAGGTCGTAGAGGATTCCAGGCGGGCCGGGTGCATACCACGGACCGTGGTCGGGCGGACCCCAGTAGGTGATCCCGGTGAACGCCACACCGCCGATCTCGCACGCAAGTTGGATCCCGTCAAACTGGATCCCTTCGATCAGCAGCGGGTCGTAGTTCGATCCACCGTCGGTGATCAGGCGATAGAACAGGTCGAAGTCGCACCCGATCACGCCAAGATCGATCTCCGGGGTGAACTCGAAGTACTTTTCGTCTTCGTAGAACGTGACGCATGCGCCGAGCGTCAGCCACGACAGGTTCTCGATCGTCAGTCCGTCGAAGCAGAACTCGGCGTACCAGAACCCGTCGCACCCGAAGACGATCTCCGCCGAGATGTCGGCGCAGCAGAACGGGAAGCCGACATCGATCTCGAGATAGCTGAAGCCGAAGTTGCAGCCGATGTCCCAGCCGAGTCCGATGAGCACGTCGATCGAGATGTCGCCCGCCACACCACTTCCGGTGAGCGTGAGGTCCGCATCGCCAATCCATAGCTCGAATTCAGCACCGAACGTCACGCCGGCGATCGATACCTCCGCCTCCACGTCCA
>CBFCYU010000105.1:0-6395 GCA_965602415.1 uncultured bacterium
AGAAGAGCATCGCCCCGTCGGGCGACAGGCTCGCGGCCAACTCGGTCACGTTGGTGTTCACGACCTCGACGGCCTGGGCCTCCGACCAGCTGCCGTCGGCAAGCCGGAAGCTGACGAACAGGTCTCCGTCCGTGTCGTTCGGCCCGACGTAGCGATCGAACAGCAGGATCGTCTCGTCCGGTGAGACAAACGGATGGGCGGCCCCGCCCGGGGGATTCACCTCAGGGCCGAGCCGGCCGCGGCTTCCTGCAGACCGTTCCCGGCAGCGACTCCAGCGATCGAGTTGACAATCGTGTATCGATCATATATTTTGTCTATACGATTCATATAGCGAGGTGCCATTGCCGTGACGCCCACCGTCTACGAGACCATCAAGCAACGGATCATCCTCCTGGAAATCCAACCCGGCTCTCCGATCAGCACGAACGCCTTGGCGGAGGAACTCGGCGTCAGCGTGACGCCGGTTCGAGAGGCACTCATTCGGCTCGAGGCGGACGGCCTGGTCAATCGGGTGCCGAACAGCACAGCGCGGGTCACCGACGTTCATCTGCACGATCTCAAGGATGTGCTGGAGGCCCGCTTGCTGCTGATCGAGCAAATCGCCCGGTTGGCCGCCCAGCGTGTCCGGGAAGACGAGCTGGTGGAGATGTCGAACGTTCTGACGCAGATGAAGCGGTCCTCGGACCGCCGGGAGCTCATCCGGCTGGATTCCGAGTTCCACCGGCTGATCAACCTCGCCGCGAAGAACCGCGCGCTGAGCCAAGTGGCGGACCTGATGCGCAACCACGTCATGCGTCTCTGGTACTACGTGAGTAACGAACAGACCTATTGGGGCGAGTTGATCAAGGATCGCGAACGCCTGATCCAGGCACTCAAGGAAGGCGATGTCGAACGCACAACCGAGATTCTCAAGGCGCACGTCACGATGTTCGTCGACGAAGTGCGCGCTTCCGCTTGGGGGTAGTGCCACGCGGCGGCCATCGAGATGCGATGAGGAGTGTTCCAAGGAACGCGGGATTCAAGCGGGGAGGCCATCGTCGGGAAGCAGCACTATAACGAACCCGGCCCGAGGAGAGGACGTCCGGAGAGCGCAACGAGCGTCCTTCGGCAAGGAGTGCAAGACATGTCCATTCTGATTCGCAGGTGCAGTCTTTTCGATTCCGTGAACTCGGAACTCACGCGCGATGTGAGCATCCTCATCGAGGGGGAGCGCGTGACCCGGATCTCCACCGGTGGCATGGAGGGCGCCTCGGCCGATGTGACGATCGATGGCACGGGATGCACCGTCCTCCCCGGCCTGTTCAACCTTCATTCCCACCCTCAAAGGCGGCACGCGCGCTTCATGGGACCGACGTCGCCGTTCCGGATCGGAGCGGCGGCGGTCGAGAGGCTTCCGAACACGCAGAGGCTCCTGTGGGCGATCCAGAATAGCTGGGTGGAGCTGATCGAGGAGGGCGTGACGACCATCCGGGCCGCGGGGTCGAAGGATTACCTGAACATCGAGCTGAGGGACGTGTTCGAGCACGGACCGTTCTCCGGTCCGCGGATCGTGTCGACCGGCCCGATTCTGGCCATCACGGGAGGCCACGGGACGCGCGGGCTCGACGGCGGCATGGAGGTCGACGGAGAAGACGAGGTGCGCAAGGCCGTGCGGAGAACCCTCAAGGAAGGCGCGGACTGGATCAAACTCTGCGTGAGCGGAGGACTCGCAGGGATCCACAAGGGCGACCATCCGTCCATCGTCGAGTTCACTCCCGCGGAAGTGCGTGCGGCAGTTGAGGAAGCGCACAAGAGAGGTCGCAAGGTCATGGTCCACGGCATGGCGGCCGACAGCGTCAAGATGGCCGTGGAAGCCGGCGTGGATTGCATCGAGCACGGGAACCTGCTCGACGAGGAGGCCATCGCCATGATGGCGGAGCGGCAGGTGTCCTTCGTCCCCACGATGTCGGGGATTCAGCGCGTCTACGAGCGTGAGCGGGACGGCGGTAGCGCGGAGATCGCCGAGATGCTCCGGGAGGTGATCGACCCGCAGGCCGGCGCCGTCGCGGTGTGCATCAAGCGGGGAATCCTCATCGGGACCGGCACGGACACCCTGGGGAGTATCCGCAGAGAGATCGGGATGCTCGCCGACTGTGGGATGTCTCGCGCCGAGGCGCTGTCCGCCGCCACGTATCGTTCCGCACAGATTCTTGGGATAGAGGATGAGGTCGGCAGCATCGAGGAGGGGAAGGTCGCGGATGTGCTCGTTCTCGAAGGCGATCCGATGTCCGATCTGAGCGCACTTAGCCACGTCAAGGAGGTGATCTGCAGGGGCCATCCGGTCACATGGAGGTATCTAGCAGGCTCGCGAGGAGCAAAGGAGGAGTAATGCGCGCAGTAATGAGAAACGTCTCCGGGACCCCTATTCGTCTTGTGCTTATCCTGGCGATGGTGGTGTCCCTATTCAGTGTCTTGGTGGCGGCCCAGGGTTCCGGCGTGACGATCACCGTCGTACGAGGAACGGACCTTTGGACGGGTGACCCTCTCAATGACACGCAGGCTACATCGAGGTCGTTCTTCCACAACGTCTTCGACCCGCTCGTTCGGGTCAATTGGGACGACATGGAGAACCCTGTTCCGAGTCTTGCGGTCTCCTGGGAGGTTCTCTCGCCCACGACCATCCGGTTCCATCTGCGGGAGGGCGTGAAATGGCATGACGGACGCGACTTCACGGCTGATGACGTTAAGTTCACGTTCGACCGCGTGCTCGACGCAGAGAACCCGACAAAGGTGAGTCCGCTGGTCAGCAGCATCATCGCCGGCGTGACTGTGGAGGACACGCACACGATCGTGCTCGAGACCCAACGTCCGTACGCTCCGATCTTCTCCAGACTGGAGACCGTCTTCATCGTTCCACGGGACACCTTCTTGGAAATGGGGGAGGTGGCTTTCGGGCAGAGCCCGGTCGGCACCGGGGCCTACGTCGTCGACAGATGGGAGATCGGTCAGTACATCCAGCTGGTGGCGAATGAGTCGTGGTGGGGTTGGGTCGACCGAGAGAAGCGGCCTGACGTCGTGATCAGGAAGTCCGTCCCTGAGGAGTTCAGCCGGTTTGCGATGCTGCAGAGCGGCGAGGCGGACATCGTGGGGCAGATCGTCCCGGAGCGGATCCCCGAGATCGAAGCGACCGGCAACCTGAGGGTCGAAGCCTCTCCGAGTCTTCGGACGTTCTTCGTGGGAATGAACACATGGCGTCCCCCGTTCGACAATGTCCTCGTTCGGATGGCCATGAACTACGCGATTGACCCTCAGCTCATCGTCGACACCATCCTGAGCGGCCAAGCGACCGTCCATCCGGGTGTCTGCGGCGTGGGCGACTTCGGGTACTGTCCGGACTGCTTGGACTACTCCTACAACCCGGATCTGGCGAAGGAGCTTCTCAAGGCGGCAGGCTATCCGAACGGATTCCAGGTGACGCTGTGGTCGCCGCGTGGGAAGTACATCAAGGATCTGGAGACTTCGGAAGCCATCGCCGGCCAGCTAGAGGCGATCGGCATTGACGTGGAGATCTATGCTCCGGCCTGGGCCGAGTACTGGGACAACTTCCTTGCCGGGAACATGGACCTCTTCTACCTCAGCGCCGGCATTTCCTTCCCGGACTGCGACGACCTGATCGGCTATCACCTCGACAGCGCGCGCCGGGGGATCTACTACAACTCGATGGTCTCCGATTACCTCATCCAACTGGAGCAGGAGACGCTCGACACTGTCGAGCGAGCGAGAATCTTCGAGGAACTCAGCCGCTACTTCGTGCAGGAGGTTCCATGGATCTTCTTGTGGGATCAGAACCTCATCTACGGCGTCGGCTCGACGATCCTGGAGTTCGAGGCACTTCCGGTGGAGCACATCATCTACTGGGAGCTGGTGGTCAAGTAGCGACTGACTGTCTGCCCCCCGATCGTAGAGCGAGAGGATCGGGGGGCAGCTTCACTCTAGCATTCCTGGAGGGACAAGCCTAGGATCTACATCGGGAGACGCGCGGAGGGGTTCATCGTCCTATGGTCAGCTACACACTGAAGCGTCTGCTGCAGTTCTGCATCGTGCTTCTCGTCCTCTCCTCGCTGGTCTTCGTGTTGCTCCACTCGAGCGGGAACCCCGCAGCTCTCCTGCTTCCGGCGAACGCCACGGCGGAACAGGTGGAGCAAATGAGTCACCACTTGGGCCTCGATCAACCCATCCACGTGCAGTATTTCCGGTACCTCTCCAACCTGTTTCGGGGGGATCTCGGGATGTCGTATCGAATGAACATGCCCGTCACGAGACTCATCGCCATCTACCTTCCGAACACCCTGGCCCTGGCTGCCCTCTCCATCCTCTTTGCGACGCTTGCCTCGTTGATCTTGGGGATTTCGGCTGCGTTGAAACGTGACACGTTCATCGATCTGGCTGCGACGCTCGGTGCGACCGTCGGACAGTCCATGCCGACGTTCTGGCTTGCGATCCTGCTGCTGCTCTTGTTCGGGGTGAAGCTCAAGTGGTTGCCGATCTCAGGAATCGGCGGCTGGGATCACTACATCCTCCCGATGATCACCATGGGATGGTACAGCACGGCCTTTCTCACGCGGGTGATTCGCTCGAACATGCTTGAGGTCTTGAGCATGGACTACGTTCAGGTCGCTCGCAGCAAAGGTTTGCCCGAGTGGAACGTCGTGCTTCGGCATGCGTTTCGGAACGCCCTCCTGCCGGTCGTCACCATCTGGGGGCTCCAGTTGGGTACTCTGGTGATGGGCTCGGTCGTCACGGAGACGGTCTTTGCCTGGCCCGGTGTGGGCAGACTGAGTGCGGAATCGGTTCTCGGCAGGGACTATCCTGTCGTGCTAGGCTTGATCCTGGTCTACGGAGCGGTCTTCTCCTTCCTGAATGTGTGCGTCGACCTCAGCTACGCCTTGTTGGATCCCCGAATCACGTATCACTAGTCCGGGAGGATCTACGAATGACACGACGCGGTGGGCACGACAGCCTGGTGAGGGTTCTGAGAAAGCCCAAAGGCCTTATCGGAATCTCACTTCTCGTTGCCCTGATACTCCTGGCGATCCTAGCTCCCTACGTCGCGACGCGCGATCCTCTTCAGCAGAACCTGCGCTGGCGGAACAGCCCTCCCGCCAGCCGCCTCGGGGACGCCGGCCAGCTCTCGCTCCTGGGCACCGACCAGCTCGGACGCGACATGTTCTCCAGAACGCTGTACGGACTGAGAGTGTCGCTTCTTGTCGCTGCCGTTGCCGTGGTCTTGGGAGGCGTGGTCGGCACGTCTCTTGGGGTGCTGAGTGGCTACGTCGGGGGAACGCTGGATGCCTTCGTCATGAGGCTCGTTGACATCCAATTGAGCCTCCCCCTCATCCTCATTGCGATGATTTGGATTGCCTTCACGAAGCCCTCTCTCCTGAACATCATCATCGTCATTTCCTTTTGGACGTGGACTCAGTACGCGCGCGTCACGAGGGCGCACACGATGTCGGTGAAGGAATCCGGTTACATCGAAGCGGCAAGGGCCACTGGCGCGGCGCAGTATCGGATCCTGTTCCGGCACGTCCTGCCGAACATCCTTTCGTCCGTGCTGGTCATTGCGTCCCTGCAGTTTGGGCGAGCCATCATCCTGGAGGCGACCTTGAGCTTCCTGGGGGTGGGACTCCAACCGCCGGCCCCTGCGCTGGGGGTGATGATCGCAAGCGGCCGTCAGTACGTGGACATCGCGTGGTGGCTGGCGACACTGCCCGGAATCGTCATCATGCTCCTGGTCCTTGGTACGAATCTGGTCGGCGACACGCTGCGAGACGTATGGGATCCCAAGCTGAGATAGCTCGGTAGGAGGGGACCACGACATGCCAACATGCGGCCCAAGGAGTCACCCCAGCGACTTGCTCACAGAGTCGACGACGATCTCGAGCCAAAGGAGGCTCCATGCCTAACCAGAATGCTGAGGCACGGCTTGCCGAACTCGGCCTGCGACTGCCTCCGGCTGCACGGCCCGGGGCGGAGTACGTCCCGAGCAAGCAGATTGGCGATCTCCTGTTTCTCTCCGGGCAAGGCCCGATTCGAGACGGCACCCCTCTCGTCGTGGGCCAGGTTGGCGGCGAGGTTAGCCTGGAGGAGGGAATCGAGGCTGCCAAACAGGCGACATTGAATGCCCTGGCCGCGATCAAGGCCGCCGTCGGATCGCTGGATCGCATCGAGGAGATCGTCCAGGTGAGAGGATTCGTGAACTCGGCCCCGGGCTTCGCGCTCCAGCCTCAGGTGATGAATGGCTGTTCCAAGCTCCTCGTCGCTGTGCTGGGCGAACGAGGCCGACACGTCCGCTGTGCCTTGGGGACCAACAGTCTTCCGCACAACATCCCGGTGGAGATCGAGATGATCGTCTC
>CBFCYU010000106.1:0-6376 GCA_965602415.1 uncultured bacterium
CAAGAGAACGGCGAAGAGGAACCCTATAAGGATGACCAGTGCCTTTGAAGCCTTCATCACATCAACCTCCTTGAATGGCCACCAGAACCCAGAGAAGTGCAGACCAACCAGGTGTGGCTCGCTGGTTCAGATCGCTCTACGGACAGCTCGAACAGCCACAGGATCCCCATCCCCAGAAGAACGGGAAGGAAACGCAGCCCGTCTGGCATGAATCGACAAACACGAGATTCGTGCGACACGCGCACGTTGTGATCGATGATACGCCTTCGCAGGCGCACCAAGAGCAAGTCGTGCACCAGTTGCATCCGCACGGGTCGTAGAGCGTGAAGCAGCGCGAGAGCGTTCCGGCTGAAGTATCGACGTATAGCTTGTACTGACCCGCAGGAACGGCAACACTATCGATATCAACCTGAGCCCATGTACCCAGCCACAGCGACGATGACACCGGCGCGTCGTGAAAGACCGAGTAGACGACCTGTTCTGAGCTGGTTACGACCCGCCATCCGAGGACCAAGCTTTCCGCGCATGTGCAGCATCCCCAGAACCACGTGGTCGAGTCTTGGACGCGGAACTGAATGTCTTCACCGAGCTTGAAGCGTGTGGAGCTCACGGGGAACGCGACGAACGACGAAAGCAGCAAGACCAACAACAACGCACTGCCAACCGGGATCCATTTTCCTCTCACAACACTCACCTCCAGAGCCAGTTGCCCTACTATACACCGAACGCAGCGAGCGGTGTCAGCTGGCTTTCACGGGGCAGGTGATCTGTGTGGAAGGCGTATGGGGGCAGGATTTAGGCCGAGGGTTCTGCTCATCGGCTCGCCACCGATCCTGCTTGAAGTGGACGTCCGTGAGCGTGCGGCGCTTGCAATGGCAACGTCAAAGGATGTAATCTAAAGGCCAGTATAGGGAGGTGAGAACGATGGCGGGGAAAGAGATTATGGACAAGCTCTCCATATACATCCCACAGCGGAAGATGATGGAGAAGCCGGTAGAGCGCCTTATGGGGCTAGGTCAGAAGAGGGATCGTTCTGTTAACTATCTCGTTGTTGAGGCGATCATCCAGTATCTGGATCGCGAGGAAAACCAGAACTAGGCGCATCGCACAACAATGAGAGTTGCCCGATACGGGTGAAGGTGCACGGAGCGTCCTTTCGCGTTGCTGCGCGGAGGGACGCTCACCCTTCTAGAGCGTGGATCGAACGGCCGTCGGGCTCGACCCTCGATCCTCGCTATCGAGCTGGAGGCACATGGCTGCTGACGAGCAGACGGGAAGACTCGGACGCCCACCTCATGCCGTCCCCATCGAGAGGATTGCCAGTCAGCTTGGTGTCGAGCTCCGGTTGGGTCTAGCGGCTGCTCAGACGGAAGAGCGTCTGAACGAGTGCGGCTTCAACGAACTCCCGAAAGCTCCCGAGACTCCGTTCTGGAAACGGATGCTCACCCAGCTTCGTGGTGTGATCGTCCTGATTCTTCTCGCGGCGGTCGTCCTCTCGATGGCATTGGGCGACTGGATCGAAGCCGGGGTCATTCTCGCCATCGTTCTCCTCAATGCAGTCGTCGGGGCCGTTCAGGAGGCTCGCGCCGAGGCGGCGCTGGAGTCGCTGCAGGAATTGGCTGCGCCCGATGCAAGGGTATTGAGAGATGGGCGGAAGGTCGACATCGCCGCGCGAGGACTCGTCCCGGGGGACGTTGTCCTGCTCGAGACAGGATCGATCGTCCCTGCCGATCTCCGTCTTGCCAAATCATCCCGCCTCCGAATGGACGAATCCTCGCTGACCGGGGAATCGTTCCCCGCAGGGAAGAAGGCCGACGTGGTTCTCGAACCATCTCTCCTGGTGGGAGATCGAACGAACTGCGCGTTCGCCGGGACGACAGTGACATACGGCCGCGGGATCGGGATCGTTGTGGCCACAGGGAAGAAGACGGAACTCGGGAAGATCGCCGCGGAGATTGAGAGGGAACCAGACGAGCCTACACCGCTGCAGCGCAAGTTGGACGAGTTTGGCAAGATCATGGGCACCGCCGTTCTCGGGGTTTGTGCACTGGTTTTCGTTGCGGGGTTCTTCCGCAGCCCGGAGGCGAGTCTCCTCTTCCAAGAGGGGTTTGCCGCGTACGTGACCGGTGCGCGAGTCACGATCAGCGGGCTGTTCGTCGTCGCAGTCAGCCTTGCCATCGCGGCGGTTCCCGAGGGACTCCCAGCCGTGGTAACGATGAGCCTCGCTTTGGGGACCCGCGAGATGCTCCACTGCGGCGCGCTCGTGCGGCGGCTTCCCTCGGTGGAGACGCTCGGTTCGACGACGGTGATCTGTACAGACAAGACGGGGACACTGACTCAGAATCGGATGACGGTTGCGTCGATACGGACAATGCACGCTGAATACGAGTTTCCTCGATCGGACAATCCAGCGGAATCCGCGATCCTGCTCGACGGGAAACAGGTCGATCTCAGCCAACACGGGACGCTACGTTTCGCGCTCCTCGCGGGACTGCTATGCAACGACGCCGAAATGATCGATGGCGTGGAGTCCCTCTTCCTCGGGGACCCGACGGAAGGTGCACTCGTCGTCGCGGCAGCGACGGCCGGGCTGGAGCCGAAGAGCTCGTACCCGGCTCGAGTGGCCGAAGTCCCGTTCGATTCAGACCGGAAGCGGATGGCGACGGTCCACCAGGCGTCCGAGCGGATCCCCGTCTTCCGTTCCGACTTTGCGCACGTCGTGCTCGTCAAGGGCGCCCCCGACGGGATTCTCGAGCTGTGCGCGAAGTCCGAGACGGACGACGGCCCGGGGCAGCTCTCTGAGGTCGGCCGCAAGGAGATCCTCGAGGTTAGTCGCGCGATGGGCGAACGCGGTCTTCGCCTCCTTGCCGTCGCGTATCGTCAGCTCGAGGACGTAGACGAGGAGCCGGCGGCTGAGGACATCGAGTTCGACCTCACGTTCCTCGGGCTGGTGGCGTTGCACGACCCGCCGCGCCCCGAAGTTGCTGACGCAGTGGAAAAGGCCCGGCGGGCCGGGCTGCGAACCGTGATGATCACCGGAGATCACGCGACAACGGCCAGGGCCATCGCGGAGCGTATCGGCATCCTGCGACCGGGGCGGCGCGTTGTGACTGGCGCCGAGCTCGATTGCACAAGTGATGACGATCTGCGCCTCGTAATCTCGGAGACCGATGTTTTCGCCCGGGTCTCTTCCCAGCACAAGGTGCGGATCGTCGAGGCCCTGAAGGCGAACGGTGAGGTCGTGGCGATGACCGGCGACGGGGTAAACGATGCGCCGGCGCTGAAACGGGCCGACGTCGGGATCGCAATGGGAATCACTGGGACCGACGTCGCAAAGCAGACCGCGGACATGGTTCTCACGGACGACAATTACGCAACGATCGTCGTAGCAGTCGAGAAGGGACGGATCATCTACGCCAACATCCGGAAGACGGTCTTCTACCTCCTTTCGTGCAACTTCGCCGAGATTGCCATTCTGCTTGTCGCCACGCTTCTAGGATGGCCGCCGCCGCTGGGGGCGCTCCAGCTGTTGTGGCTGAATCTGGTCACAGATGGTGCGCCGGCCCTCGCGCTGGCGATGGAGAGGGGAGAACCCGGAATCATGGATCGGCCTCCCCGTGTCGCGAGCGAGCGGATCGTCAATGCGAAGATGGCGCGTGGGATCCTGTTTCATGCTGGAGTGCTCACTGCCGGCGTGTTGACGGCGTTTGGCGTTACGCTCCACGGGGGGCGGCCTGGCGCAGCGGGAACCGTCGCCTTCGCAACGTTGGTCGTCGCCGAGCTGCTTCGTGCCTACACCGCCCGCTCCGAAGATGCTCCGCTACTCAAGGTCGGTTTCTTCTCCAATCGGTGGATGCAGGCCGCAGTTCTCACGTCGCTAGGGCTGATGCTGGCCGTCCTGTATCTCCCGTTCCTGCGACCGTTGTTCGATGTCCGTTCGATCGGCGTTTCAATGTGGGGTCTGATCCTGTCACTGGGGCTCGGACCGGCCATGCTGATCGAGGTGAGGAAGGGGCTACGACCGGTTCTGGTCGGCCGAAGGGAGCGTGAGAGATGAACCCTGAGATAGGGATTGGTGGACTCCAACGCGCGATGGGCGCCGGCGAGATCACCACGCAGCAGCTCGTTGCCCACTTCCTCGAGCGGATCGAAGCGATCGATCGGAGTGGCCCGCGGTTGAACTCGATCCTCGAGTTGAATCCCGACGCACAGGAGATTGCCGAGAGGCTCGATAGGGAGCGTGCGCAGGGCGGTCCGTGTGGGCCACTTCATGGAATCCCGGTCGTCCTCAAGGGGAACATCGACACGGCCGATCGGATGACGACGACGGCTGGATCGCTAGCGATGGCCGGATCAATCCCGGCGCAAGATGCGTTCATCTCTGCCAGGCTTCGCCAGGCCGGTGCCGTGATCCTCGCGAAGGCGAACCTCAGTGAATGGGCGAACTTCCGCGGTAAGAACTCTCTCAGCGGGTGGAGCAGCCAGGGCGGGCAGACACGGAACCCGTACAACGCGGATCGAAGCCCGTGTGGGTCGAGTTCCGGATCGGCGGTCGCTGTGGCTGCCGACTTGTGCACCGTTGCGATTGGGACCGAAACAGACGGGTCGGTCGTCTGTCCGGCCCAGACGTGCGGGATCGTGGGAATCAAGCCGACGGTTGGGCTGGTGAGCCGATCGGGAATCATCCCGATCGCTCACAGCCAGGACACCGCCGGTCCGATGGCTCGGACGATCGAGGACGCGGCGATCCTGCTCAATGTACTGATCGGGGAGGACCCACGGGATCCGGTGACGGGATCGGCTCGCGGCAGGTGTGGCGTTGACCATACGGAGCACCTTGACGCCGACGGGCTACGCGGTGTGCGGATCGGAGTTGCGCGGAGCTTCTTCGGGCCCCATCGCGAGGTCGATCGGCTGATGAGCTCGTGTCTCGAGGTTCTGAAGGATCTCGGCGCGATCCTCGTCGACCCGGCGAACGTGGAGACGGCCGGAACGTGGCGCGAATCGGAGTTGGAGGTCCTGCTCTTCGAATTTAAACATGATCTCAACGCCTATCTGGCTTCCCTTGGATCAGATGCGCCGGTGAAAACGCTCGCCGAGATCATCGCGTTCAACGGGACACACGCTAACGAGGTGATGCCCCACTTCGGGCAGGAGCTGATGGAGCTGGCCCAGGAGAAAGGGCCGTTGACTGAGGCGGCTTGCACGAACGCACTCGAGGCGAACCTCCGGCTGGCCCGCTCCGAGGGGATCGACGCGACGACTCGTAAGCACGAGCTCGACGCGATCGTCGCCCCGACCGGCGGACCGGCCTGGTTGATCGACAAGGTACATGGAGACTACGGGATCAGCGGCTGCTCGTCTCCCGCCGCTGTCGCGGGCTATCCGCACGTCACTGTCCCGGCCGGGTACGTCGGCGGGCTTCCGATCGGACTCTCGTTCTTCGGTGCGGCCTGGGAAGAGGCCCGGCTGATCCGATTCGCCTTCGCGTTCGAACGAGCCACGCAGACCCGACGTACCCCGAGTCTCCGCGAGTAATACGAACCACTCCGGGAACTCTCCGTCGATGCCGAAGTGTGCAGGCGTAGCGAATGGGACATGGTCACGCTTGTGCTCGACAAATGTGTCCCCAGGACGCCGCCCGCGTACTGCGCCTCGCTCCGTCGCCCGTGTACTGTGTTCTTGCATTCCATCAACTTAGGACGAGGTGAGTGAAGCGCATGAGAATCACGAGCATTCTCGTTGCGGTTGCCATCGTTTTGGCGACTGCGGTGACAGGATTGGCTTTGGGCGTGGAGATCGGCGTCGGCACGGAACCCTCCGTCTCGTTCGCCGCCACGTGGGAGTTCTCGCCCAACTTCGCGATGGTCGCGTCCTTCGGCGTGGCGTTCGGACGAGGAGTGCAGACGGGTTCGTCGACCGTGCAGACGGCGTCCTACACGGTCGGGGTGGAGGCACGCTACAACATCCGGATCGCCATGTCTGCCGTCCGTCCGTATCTCGGATTGGGGGCATACGTGCGGATGGGGAGTGGAGACGTCTCGGTGCTGGTGTCGTCGTCAGCGGGGGTGCAAATCCGCATACTGCCGAACGTCTACCTGTTTGGCGAAGGGGCGGCGCTCGTGCCAGTTCTCGACGTCTCCGGATGGTACTGGCGCCTCGAGCTCGGTGCCGGATTCCGCCTTCTGTTCTAGTGTCTCGCCCAGCCCCCGCCAAAGGGCCGACACACCAAAGAAAGGGAGGGGCGCGTGGCCCCTCCCCGTCGTGTTTGATCTCAGTTCCTGCAGGTACCAAGCGGAGAAGCGGCACGCCGCTTCTCTCACGTGACGGCGTCAGCCGTCACGCTCCTTACTCGATCCCTAGCGGCTCCTCGACC
>CBFCYU010000107.1:0-6229 GCA_965602415.1 uncultured bacterium
GTCAGGGAACCTGGATTCAGTCGTGACGCGCTCCGGTTCGTGGGTGCGACACTCGGTACACGCCGCGATGCGAGGACCGGAGAAGAGCCGGGGCGTGGTCTGCACGAGTTCGATGACGTGGAGATGAGGGGGCTGTCGACCCGGTACAGTGCCTCGGAAGTGAGCCTGCTCTTCCTCATGACGGCGGCGGAGTACATGCTGAGCACCGGAAACGTCGGGCCCATCCGCGAAATCGCGGAAGGGCTCACGGATGCCGTCGAGTATCTCGTGCGCCACTGCGATGACGGGTTGTTCCTCGAGGATCCGGCCGGCTGCGGCGCGGCGCGCTATGCGCTGAGAGCCACGTATTGGAAGGACAGCCACCTCCCTGATCGGGACGACCCCGCGTACCCCGTCGCCTATATGCTCGTGCAGGCGCAGGCCGTCGCCGCGTTCCGTGCGGCTGCGAGGCTCGTGGAGCATTTGCCGGGTGTTTCCGCTTCGCGCTCTGCACTGACGAGCACAGCGAACCGCGCGGCCGAGCGGTTGTTCAGTGACTTGTGGGATCCTGTGCTCGACTATCCTGTGATCGCTCTCGATCGAGACGGTCCGATTCGGGGCGTCTCGTCGGACGCGCTCCACATGCTTGCCTACGTGGAAGCCGACGACATCCCCAAGGAGCGCCTCGCGGCCATCGAGAGGGGAGCTGCGGCGCTCGCCACACCGTTTGGCTATCGCACCTATGCCCGAGAGCAGGTTGACTACGATCCACACGCCTACCACCTTGGAGCGATCTGGCCTTTTGAACAGGCGATGATCGCACGTGGAGCCGCCTGCCACGGGCTTTCGGTAGTGCGAGACGTTGCCCTTCGAGTGGTTGATGCATTGGAGGCGCTCGGCTTCGACGAGCTCTTCTACTGGGACCATGAGACCGGTTTGGAGGGAGCGACCGCCGTAGCCGGCCAAGGATGCGATTTGCAGCTTTGGTCACTTGCCGTTCCAGTGGCCCTGTTGTCCGTGCTCGATGGGAAGTGAGAGGGAAACGCAAAGGGGATACTCTTACGGACCAGCAGCGCGGTCGTGGCGAGCGGGGGCCTGCGAATGCGAAGGATGGGTAGGAACACATGAGAGCTGCTTTCGATGCCGTTGTCTTCGATCTGGATGGTGTGGTAACGCTCACCGCGTCGGTACACGCGGCTGCGTGGAAGCAGCTGTTCGACGAGCACCTCGAACGGAGGGCGAAGGAGACCGGAGAACCGTTTGTCCCGTTCGACTTGGCGAGCGACTATCACTCGTACGTCGACGGGAAGCCGCGGATCGAGGGGGTGAAGAGCTTCCTCTCGTCACGTCGGATCGTTCTTCCCGAAGGATCTCCAGGCGATAGCCCGGATGAGCCGACGGCGTGGGGGCTCGGGAACCGGAAGAATGGCTACTTCCAACAGGTTCTCAAGGAGAAGGGTGCCGAGGTCGACGAGCGGACAGTCGCGTTCATCCACCGATTGCGCGAGGAAGGCATCCGCATCGCCGTCGCATCGTCGAGCAAGAACTGTGGACCGATCCTCGATCGCGCCGGACTGACGGACCTGTTCGAAGCGCGCGTCGATGGCGTTGTGTCGGAGGAGATTGGGCTGAAGGGAAAGCCGAATCCGGACATCTTCGTGGAGGCGGCCCGGCGCGTCGGGGCGACGCCGGCACGGACCGTTGTTGTGGAGGACGCGATCTCAGGCGTTCAGGCCGGTCGGGCGGGTGATTTCGGCCTGGTCATCGGGATCGACCGGGTCGGGACCGCGGTGGCGCTTCGCGAGCACGGTGCCGATCTCGTTCTGGAGTCGTTCGACGATCGATCGTTGGACATGGTCAGCGCCTGGTTCTCCCACAGAAACGAAAGACGGCCGTTCGCCCTGCGCGAGTGGCCGGAGATCAGCAAGAGGCTGGAGGGCAAACGTCCCGCTCTGTTCCTCGACTACGATGGGACCCTCACGCCGATCGTAAGCCGGCCAGAGCTGGCCGTCCTCTCGGACAATAGCCGTTCGATCCTCGACCGGCTCGCTGCATCCTTCCCGACGGCGATCATCAGCGGGCGGGGGCGCGACGACGTCGAAAGGCTTGTCGGTCTGCCGGACCTCGCCTACGCCGGAAGCCACGGGTTCGATATCGTCGGACCCGGCGGAGCGGCCGTCGGGCACGCCGTCGCCGACTGGATCGAGCCGGTGATGGGGCGGGTCGCGGAGATGGTGAAGCCGCAACTGGAGGGGATCGACGGGACGCTGAAGATGAGCAAGTCGCTGGGCAACTACATCGGGACGCTGATCGAGGAGAAACGATTCTCGATCGCGGTTCACTATCGCCTGGCCGATGAGGCGTCGGTGCCCCGGGTCGAGTCGATCATCGACGAGGCGGTCGCGTCCGACGCGCGGCTGAAGAAGGCGTACGGGAAGAAGGTGTTCGAGGTCCGACCGGACGTCGACTGGGACAAGGGGAAGGCCCTCTTGTTCCTCGTGGAGGCGCTCGGGCTGGACGGTCCGGACGTCGTCCCGTTCTACATCGGCGACGACGTCACCGACGAGGACGCGTTCGAGGTCCTCCGCGAATGCGGGATCGGGGTCCTCGTCTCCGAGACGCCTCGGCCGACAGCGGCGACGTACTGGGTTCAGGCGCCGTGGGAGGTCTACGCGTTGTTCGAGCGGCTTCTCAGTCTGGAAGGAGCCGCCGGGTGAGCGACGGCTGGAGGCTCATCTACGACGGATTCGATCCGGCGCAGGAGCCGCTGCGTGAGGCCCTGTGCACGGTGGGGAACGGTCGTTTCTCGACGCGCGGAGCGGCCGAGGAATCGCGCGCGGATGAGGTCCACTATCCGGGCACGTACATCGCCGGCGGGTACAACCGGCTGACGAGCGTCGTCGCCGATCGCGACGTTGTGAACGAAGATCTCGTCAACTTCCCGAACTGGCTTCCGCTCTCGTTCCGCCCTGCAGGCGGCGAATGGCTCGGAGAGGTGGAAGCCGAGCTGGCCGACTACCGCCAAGAGATCGACCTGCGTGGTGGGATCCTACATCGCGCGTTCACCGTTCGAGACGCCGAAGGGCGGGAAACACGAGTCACCTCGCGGCGGATCGTTCACATGGGGAATCCACACCTGGCCGGGATCTCGCAGGAGATCGTGCCTCTCAACTGGTCCGGCGGGCTGGAGATTCGATCCGGCCTCGACGGCGGCGTGACGAACTGGGGGGTCACTCGGTATCGCGAACTCCGCGGGGATCACATCGAGACGGTCGACGCGAGCGGAACGGACGACGGGTCGATCTTCCTGCACGCCCGGACGAGACAATCCCGGCTCGAGGTGTCGCTCGCGGCGCGGACGAGGCTCTGGCTCGGAGACGAAGCGGTGCCCCCGACCGGCAGGCTTGAGAAGAAGGCCGACTCGATCTGGCAACTCATCGAACTGGCTGCGCAACCCGGCTGTGCAGTCCGGGTCGAGAAGGTCGTCGCGCTTCGCACGTCGCGCGATCCGGCGGGTGGAGACCTCGTTGAGGACGCGCTCCTCGCGGTCCGGCGGGCGCCCGACTTCGAAGGATTGCTCGGTTCACACCGCGCCGCGTGGGAGGTGCTGTGGGATCGGTACGACATCGAGGTCGACGTCTCACCGGAGGTCGATCTCAGGCCGCATGCGATCCAACTGATCCTCCGGCTGCACACGTTTCATCTCTTGCAGACGGTGTCCCCGCACTCGGTGGGGCTCGACGCGAGCGTCCCGGCGAGGGGTCTTCACGGCGAGGCGTATCGCGGCCATATCTTCTGGGACGAGATGTACGTCCTGCCGTTCTACCTGCAGCGCGATCCCGACGTGGCGCGCTCGCTGCTCCTCTATCGCTATCACCGGCTCGGCGAGGCGCGGGCGAACGCGATCGAGGACGGACGCGCCGGCGCGATGTATCCGTGGCAGAGCGGGTCGAGCGGGCGCGAGGAGACGCAGGTCATTCACCTGAATCCGCGTTCGGGAGAGTGGGATCAGGATCACAGTCACCGCCAGCGGCACGTCAACGCGGCGATCGCGATGAACGTGTGGAACTACGTTCGTACGACGGGCGACCGCGGGTTCCTCGCCCGATGTGGAGCGGAGATCCTCCTCGAGATCGCTCGATTCTGGGTGAGCAGTACGAGCCGGAACGAGGACGGACGGTTCGAGATCGTCGGCGTGATGGGGCCGGACGAGTTCCACGAGGCGTACCCCGGAGCGGCCGAGGGCGGACTGCGCAACAACGCTTACACGAACGTGATGGCCGCGTGGTGTGTCGGGAGGGGGCTCGATGCGCTCGACCTGCTCGATGAAGCGGAGCGGGCGAGCGTGACCAAGCGCGTCGCGCTGACCGAAGAGGAGACGGACCAGTGGCGAGAGGTCGTCCGCGGGATGAAGATCCCTGCATTGCCGAACGGTCTGATCGAGCAGTTCGAGGGATACGGCGATCTCGATGAGCTCGACTGGAACGCGTATCGCGCGAAGTACAGGGACATCGGTCGATTGGATCGGATCCTCAAGGCCGAAGGCGAATCCCCCGACCGGTACAAGCTTTCGAAGCAGGCTGACCTGTGTGTGCTCTTCTACGTCTTCGACTGGGAGGAACTCGCTGCCCTGCTGGCGCGGATGGGCTACGAGCTGACGGAGGCGAAGCTGCACGAGACGATCGAGTACTACCGTCGGCGGACCTCGCACGGATCGACGCTCAGCCATCTCGTCTTCGCGGCGATCCTCGACGATCTCGACCGCGCGGCGAGCTGGGAGCACCTTGTCGAGGCGGTCCGCAGCGACGTCGATGATATCCAGGGTGGGACGACGCCGGAGGGGATTCATACCGCGGTCATGGCCGGGACGGTTCGCCACGTGATTGAGCGGTTCGGCGGTGTCCGCTTGACCGCTGAACGGATGTCGGTGTCGCCGCGGCTTCCAGACGGGATCGATCGGATTCGGTTCACCGTTCGATGGCGGCACACCCTAATGTCGGTTGATATCGATCGCGAGCGCGTCCGGTTCGATGTGCCGGAGGGTGCTCCGACATCCGTCCCAGTTCGGGTGAACGGGGTGGACGACGACGCTCCGGCCGGCGAGCCGCTCGTCGTTTTATACAGTTCATCGGGATAAGCTCCCCGAATCAGCACACGTCTGGGACAAAGGAGCGCGCGTGGATCCGTCTTCCAATCGGTCGTCACCCGCCGCGAAGGGACTCGCGAACCTGGCGGTCGTCTACGTCATCTGGGGGAGCACGTACCTTGCCATCCGGCTGGCCGTCCGGGAGGGGGCCGGCTTCCCGCCGTTCGCGCTCGGTGCGATTCGCGTGCTCATCGCCGGTGGATTCCTCCTCGGCTGGGCGGCCGCCCGGCGGATGCGTGTCCGATTGACGAGGGGCGAATGGGTTACGCTGGCGATCTCCGGCCTGCTGATGTGGCCGGGTGCGAACGGTCTGGTCAATTGGGCCGAGCAGCGGGCCGACTCGAGCTACGCCGCTCTCCTGGTCGGCTCGTTGCCGATCTGGACCGCGGTCATCGAGGCGATTCTCGACCGTCGACGACCGTCGTGGCGGCTCGTCGTTTCACTCCTCGTCGGGTTTGCCGGGTTGGGTTTGCTGACTGCGCCGCGGTTCGCCGATGCGGCCAGCGCGGATCTCCTCGCGATTCTCGCCCTCCTGATCGCCCCGATCACCTGGGCCATCGGATCCATCCTGCAACTGCGGCGACCGGTCGGGGTCAGGCCGCTGGTCAGCGCGGCGTATTTGCACCTGTTCGGGGGGGTCGGGTTCGTGGCGCTCTTCTTCGTGGCCCGCGAGCCGCTGCCGACCCCATCGTTGGAGGCGTGGGGCGCCCTCGGCTACCTGGTTGTCGCCGGGTCGATCCTTGCGTTCACGTCGTTTGTCCGAACGCTCCACCTCCTTCCGATCGGCGTGGTGATGACGTACGCGTACGTCAACCCGGCGATCGCTGTGATCCTCGGCTGGCTGATCCTGCGGGAGCCGATCACCCCCCCGATCCTCGGCGGGATGGCGTTGATTCTAGTCGGTGTCTGGGGTGTCTTCCGCGAGAAGTACGGACGGCCCTCTCCGGCAACGGCTTGAGGGGCTGGTTGTGCGCGAACCTTCATAGACGCATGGCTATGAACCCAAACCTCGATCTTGGATTTTAGCTACCGCAGGGGGTGCGAAGTCAACTAGGACTTGGGGTTAGAGCTTCCGTAACATCCTCAGGACCTCGGCGGTGAAGA
>CBFCYU010000108.1:0-6210 GCA_965602415.1 uncultured bacterium
GGAAGCGCTCGACTGCCGCATCGACCACCGCCATCAGATCCTCATAGTCGATCTTCCCGTACTCGCTGCGGATGTCCGCAAACGCGTTCCCGCGCCCGGACGAGCCGTGCGGGTTGGAGATGAGGATCGCATAGCCCCTTCCTGCAAGCATCTGCATCTGATGAAAGAAGATCTCGCCGTACGCCCCACGCGGCCCGCCGTGGATCGTGAGGATCGTTGGGACCTTCGTGTCGGGATCGGAGTCGATCGGGCGGATCAGCCACGCGTCGATCTCGTCGCCTCGGGAGGAGGGAACGACGAACCCTTCGAGCGATGAAACCACGCGGTCGGTCAGGCTCGCTTCATTCAAGGACGTCAGCCTCGCCTCCCCGTCGGCGTCGTGGAGGTAGATCTCATGCAGTCCGCCGAGGCGAAGACCAATCGTCAGTACCAGACCGTCCCGAACGTCGTAGGCGTCGATCGAGCCGGCCGACTCGACGATCGTCTGGATCTCTCCAGCGCGAGAGATCCGCACCAGATGGCCGACCGTCCTCGCCGTCACCGAGACGTAAACGTCCTCGCCGTCGACGCGAAGCGTCGGCCCCCCACCGTGTCGACAGTCGGCAGCAATCGAGTTCCCGACCGAGCGATCCCAACCGGGTGTCAACGAGGTCACAGAACCCGAGGCGATGTCGATCGACAGGATCTCGCGGTTCTGTCCGAGGCCGTACGGCTCCATGTCGGTCCCGGTCGCCGCGAGCGTGCTCTCGTCGAGGAAGCGGACCTCGTCGAGTTGCAGCGCACTGATCGGGACCCGCTTCACCGCCCCGTCGGAGAGATCGATCGTCCACAGCTCGCGAACGACCGGCGCCTTCCCCTCGAACCGGCGCACCACGACGGCGCACCGATCGCCGAACACATCGAACGCCGTGACCTCGAGGTGGGGTTCCAGGAGATCCTTCGACTCCTGCGTGTCGGGATCGAACAGTAAGAGATGCTTGCGCCGCTGGCTGGTGAACCCCTCGCCGTTCATCCAGAAGGGGATCTCGTCGATCACCTCGTAGTCCCCTGCGTCCTCACGATCCAGTTCGCCGGTCAGTTGAATGCGCGCCGTGTAGAGGAATCGCCCGTCACCGAGTCGTCTCAGCCCGTCCGCCTTGTGCGGCAGAACGCCGACCTTCTCGGCCTCACCGCCGGCGACACGGATGCGAAACAGGAAGGCCTTCCCTTCCTCCTCTTCGCGCTTCGAGAGGAAGTAAAGCTCCGAGCCGTCACAGCCCCAAGTGAACGGGCCGTCCTTGCCGCTGCTCGTCAGCCGCGAGACGCCGCGAGCGCCAAGATCGACGAGATGGATGTCCGATTGGTACTCGTTCTTCTCCGCGTCGGCCTGCTTGACGACGAACGCCGCACGCCGGCCATCGGGTGAGAACTCTACGGCGGACAGGAATCGGTACGACAGAAGGTCCTCGATCTGGACGGGTTTCATGACGCCTCCTTCAGGAAGACAGGTCTACCTGCCGCGCGAGACGGTTCCAGCTCGAGCGACCCGATGAGGCCGTTCGGCCTCCAGTGGTTCAGTACTCCTCGCGAGCTAGAAGTAGTATTCCGTCACGTTATCGATCTCGAGACCGCTACAGCCTCGGCCACTGTACTCGACCGCGATGATGACCGACACGTCTTCCATCGACACGTCGAGGAATCCCCACGCTAGGCCTCCCGACCCAACGGCGTCACGGAGGCTGACATACTCCGCTTCGTACGGGCCGAGAACGAAATCCTCCGAATAGATCGGCTCACCGTTTGCGTCGTAGACCGCCACTGAGCAGCTGGCAATGCTCGCCCAGGGATTCATCACGATGTACGCCGTCTCTGCGTCACCCACCTGAGTGTAGTACGTCCCGAGCCAGAACTGCTCGTCGGGGTTCAGCACGGGAGTCTCGCTGTAGACGGTGTCGATTGAGATCAGGAGGCCATCCTTGAAGTACTCGAGTCCGATGATCAGCCGGTCGGAACTGTCGACGGTCACGACACCCCAGTTGTAGTCGTCGCCTGCGATGTTCTCACCGAGTCGCACGTATGCAGGTTCGTAGCCGGTCAGCTCCGCCGTCGTAGACCAGATCTCCTCGCCGTAGGCATCGTGCACAGCCATGAACACATCGTTTGCCCAAGGCATCGTGTTGATCAGGTTGACTTCGAGGTCCTGTCCGCCGGACAGATCGTAATAGAACGCGTAGTGAAACTGCCCCATCGCGACAAATCCTATCGACAGGACGATCGCTCCGATCGCTATGACCTTCCTCATGTCTACCTCCCTCTTCCTTTCCAAATCTGCGGACAGCGTATCCCATCTTGCGCGCTGTGGAAAGGGAAGTTCCTGTTCTCATCGCGTCACGATTGACCTAGAATGGAGCACGGGAGGTGACCGTGGCTGTTCCCAATCTAGTCATCCGCGACATGCAACCCGAAGACGAGTACTTCGTCTCGACCTGTTCGCACATCGGCGAGTCGGAGGAGATCGACGCTTGTGCCGCGAAGCGTCGAGTGCTGTTTCGCGATCTCTCCGAACGCGGAGGTCTGTTCAGGGTCGCTCTCGTCGATGACGCGCACGTCGGGTTCGCCTACGGCCTGCCGATCGACCACGCATCGTGGGGACCACTCGGCCAGGATCTGATGGCCATCCCTTGTCTCTACGTTGTCAACGAGTCGACCGGCGAAGGGGCCGGACGGGCGCTGATCGAATCGATCGAGCGCGAAGCAGTGGAGGCGGGGTTCGCCGGCCTCGCGGTCACCGCTTACCGCGACATCCCCGGCGCCGAGTGGTTCATGCCGGCCCCGTACTTCGAGCGGCTCGGCTACCGAGCCGTCGACGAGCGCGGCACCGAGGCTCTGCTGTGGAAGCCGTTCCGCGACGACGCCTCGCCGCCTCACTTTCTCCAACCGCACTATGTGTTCGAGCCGGTTGAAGCGAAGGTCGTCGTCGACCTGTTCTGGAACGGGTTCTGCCTGACAAGCGGGATCGAAGCGCAGCGCGTTCGCGAGGTCAGCGCCGAGTTCGGCGACCGAGTGGTGCTACGCGAGTACAACGCCGAGGACCGGGAGACGCTGCTGCGGTATCAGACCCCACGTGCGATCTACGTGAACGGCCGAGAGATCTTCTGGGGATACGAGGCGCCGAGGGAAGGGATCCGCGCGGCGATCGAGAAGGCACTCGAAGGCTCGTCCTGAAACTCTCAAGGAACGTGCCTCTAGACTAGCGGCAACTGCTCGACGGTCGGCGCCAAGTGCGGTCGCACGGACGTGGCGATCCCGTGGGACGCACAGAGCTTCGTGAATCGCTCGAACAGGTCCCTCGCGCTCGGCGACGGGCACATGTAGTCATTCCCGTAGGTTGCCTCGTACTTCGCGCGAAGCCCAGGGAAGAGTTCGTCGAGGCGGCCGTAGAAGTACGCTCGCTGCCGATCGCGCATGCTCATCCCGAACCACGGGATGATCGCCTTCACCCTGCACCGGTGTGCTTCCTCGACGATCCCGGAGACGTTCTCCCAATGATCCTCGACGAAAGGGAGCGTCGGCATCAGCGCGATCCGCGTCTCGATGCCATGCTCGGCAAGTGTCTCAAGCGCGCGAAACCGGGCGGAGGATGGGGGCGAGAGCGGCTCGACCTTCTTCGCCAGCTCGTCGTCGATCGTCGTAATCGTGAACGAAACGGCGGCGGCGATGCGGGCGATCCGCTTGAGGATCGGGACGTCGCGCAGCACGAGGTCACTCTTCGTCAGAACGTGAACGCCGAACCCGTTCTCGGCGATCACCTCGAGCGCCCGCCGCGTTAGCCTCACCTTCTCCTCGAGTGGCATGTACGGATCGTTCATCGAGCCGGTCCCAACAATCCCCTTCTTCCGCTTGTGCGGCAGTTCGTCGCGGAGGAGGTCGATCGCGTTGACCTTGATCAGGACATCCCGATCGAAGTGCTCGATCCCGTAGCACTCGCTGCGCGAGTCGCAGTAGATGCAGCGGTGCTGGCAGCCCCGGTAGAGGTTCATCCCGTAGTCGAGGCCGAAGTACGTGTCGATCCCCTTCACCCTCGAAACAAGCGTCTTCGCCCTGATCTCCTTGATCATCTCGCCATCCTAGCAGAAGCTTCCCCGCGCGATTAGCGCGGCGCAACCACACGGCCGCGTTCGTGTACAATGACTGTCTCTTGGGGGCGCGGGTGAGGACGACGACAACGGACGGGATCGGAGGAAACACCGAGTGACGAAGCGACGTGCCCAGTTCGGCGCCCTGGCCATCGCGTGCGGCCTGCTCCTGACAGCGCCTCTTGCCTGGGCCAACACACCGCCGATCGCCGACTTCGAGGTCCGCGCCGGAGACGACGGAACACCGAACTCCGTCGTGTTCGATGCGACAATCTCCTACGACGCCGATGGGACGATCGAGACCTACCAATGGCTGTTTGGCGACGGGACGACCGGTTCTGGGGCGACGAAGGCACACACGTATCCGAGCGTCTCCAGCTACACGGTCACGCTCGTCGTCACTGACAACGGCGGTGCGAGCCACCTCGCGAGTCGAACGATCGATCTGAGCCAACCGCTCGCGCTGCCAGCACCAACGGTCGGCGAGCAGCCCACCCCACCAGCGGCAGCAAACGTCCCCGTCGGAACCTACGTCGGCGCTCGGGCGCCCGAATTCGCTCTCCCCGATCTCGAGGACTCGGTCGTCCGGCTGTCCGACTTCCTCGGCCGGGTCGTCCTCCTGGAGTTCTGGTCGAGCAGCTGCCCGGCCTGCGTCTCAGCCCTCCCCTACCTCGAGTCCCTCCGACGTGACTACGAAGACCGAGGTCTCGTCATCGTCGACGTCGTCACGAATTCCAGCTACCGGGAGGCGGTAAGCCTCTTTGCCCAAAGCGGCTACACCGGGTTTGTGACCCTGCGCGAGATCGACACGACGGCGAAACCGACCATGGCCCTCTATGGTGTCGTTCGCGTTCCGCACGCGTTTCTCATCGACCGGACCGGGGTCGTCCGCTTCAACGGCCATCTCAGCTTCCTTCAGGAAGACACGATCGAGCTGTGGCTCTGACGCCATCGCGTCGCGCGTCTTGCCTCCCCGTCGCCGGGCCCTCTTGCGACCTTTGCACATCGAAGTCGAGGATCGCCACACAGGATCTCCACGCCCCGCCCACGGCGGTTTGACAGCCGCGTTCTAAACTCGTTCCGTGCGGACGGGATCCGCAACTTCCCCGATCTTCGGCCCGCAGCAACCGAGCGATCGGTCAACGGGTGGTGTCATGCGCGGGCAGCCGATCCTCGTAACGCTTCTCCTCCTTCTCTCGCTTCCGTTCTTCGTCTCCGGGCAGAGCTCATCGGTCGAACAGCGGTACACGTGGCAGTACGCCGGTCGCACGTGGACTCTGACGCATCGGTTCTCCACGGAGCACTACCGGTTCTTCCGCACCCTACCGCGAATTCTCGATTACACGGAGTACGCTGAGTACGTCAACGATTCGCGCGACGACGATCAGCTTCAGTCGCTGATCGACCGGCTCGAGCGCCTTGCTGCCGACGCCGGACTGGATGTCTGGGAGAAACTCAACCTAGTGATCGCGTTCGTCCAGTCGATCCCCTACGCCAGCGAACTGTGCGAGTACCCCCGCTATCCGCTCGAGATGCTGGTCGAGCAGAAGGGCGACTGCGAAGACGCGGCGATCCTCGCCGCCGCGCTGCTCGGGCAGATGCGCTTTGGCGTCGTCCTCCTCGCGTTCCCCGAAGAGGACCACATGGCCCTCGGAATCCGCATCGTCCCGCCGACGCCGGTCGACGATCCGCCGTACGCGTGGAACGGTGGCACCTACTACTACGTCGAGCCGACGAGCGTTGGTTGGAAGATCGGCGAGATCCCCGACCGATACCGATCGCAACCGACAATCCTCCCCCTTCAACCGGTGCTCGCCTCGAGTGGCCGCTGACGATCAACTTGTCGCCGGGCTGAGCAATTCCTAGACTCGGCTCATGAGCAGAAAGAGTGCTGGCCGGCTTCCGCGGGGAATCTTCCTCGTCGCCTTCCTTTTGCCCGCCATGTACGGCCTCAGCGGCTGTCTGGTCTCTACGCACGTGCTCACCAACGCCGACGACGGGACGATTCAGGCGGTCGACGTCGGGGACGACATTCTGATCCGGTTCTCCGGCAACGCGTCGACGGGCTTCCAATGGGAACGCACGTCGCCGACTA
>CBFCYU010000109.1:0-6088 GCA_965602415.1 uncultured bacterium
GGTGGGTCGGCTGGGAGATGTTCACCGACCACCCCTTGACCGGGGTCGGGCTGGGCAACTACAAGCTGAATTTCCTCACCTACAAGGCGAAGTTCCTCGCTACGCCTCGCGGGGAGGCGTACGATTTCTATATCGATCGGGCGGCGCAGGCCCACAACGAGTATGTGCAGGTTCTCGCCGAGCTCGGCATTCTAGGGGTTCTCGCCCTCGCTGCCTTCGTCACCATCCTCGTCGTTTCTCTCTGGAAGCGGCTGCGATCCAATGACGAGGCGAATCGCCTCGACCTCCTCCTGCTCGCGTGCGGGGCTGTCGCGTTCTTCGTCCATGGCCTCGTCAGCTTCCCCGCACACCTTCCTTCGTCGAGTCTCGTCCTTGTCCTCGTCGGCGGCCTGGCTTTCTCGCGCGTCTACGGGGATTCCGGCCAGCTGAGCGTGAAGCTGGTCGGTTGGAGACTCAAAGCTACCCTCGTCGGCGTTGCCCTGATCGGTCTGGCCGTATCCGTCGTCGCGGGTCGCGATCTGAGCGCGAACCTTCTGATGAGCAAAGGGATCGACCAGGCACAGCTCGGCAACTACCACGGGGCGGAGTCGCTCCTCGAACGCAGTCTCGAACTCGATTTCGCCCCGCGTCAGACCTACTATCACCTCGCCGTGGTGCAGATCGAGCGCGGCATCTACGAGGAGGCGCAGGCGAACCTGGAGCGTTGTTTCACCCGCTTCGTAGACGAAACGGTCTATCTCAACTACGCCAATCTGACGGCGAACTCGCGCCAGTTCGACCGCGCGCGCGATGCCATCGACCTCCTTCTCGCCAGTCATCCGCGCCAGGAAGTCGCTGTTCGAGCCCGCTATCTCGAAGCGGTCATCGTCGCCCAAACCGGCGACCCCCGCAAAGCGACGGAGTTGCTGGAGAAACTCATCGACGACGCGCCCTGGTTCGAGACGGCGTACATCGGGCTGGGTTCCGTCTACGAGGTTCGCGGGATGCCGGTCAACGCGCGACAAGCGTTCGAGGAGGCCCTGCGAAGGATTGACAGGAAGCTGGAAGAGGCCCAAGAAGACCTCGTGAGCCAGGGGACGATCACCGCGGAGGAATACGGGAGGCTCCGTACCGAAATCGAGCAGCTCCAGCAGCAACGCGAAACGGTTCTGGACAAGCTCGAGAGCCTCCCCCCCGCCTAGCCGCCTCGAAGGTGCATCCTCCCCCTCTTGCTGCAAGGCTCGAAGAGCCGCAGCAGCAGGAGAGGAACAGCCCACGTGGACATCACGAACCCCTTCCGAGAGCCCAGTGCCTTGCGAGCACAAAACCCCGTTCCTATACTGACCGCGTGATCCCCTATGGCCATTGAGACGATCCGCCACGCCCTCGACTACCTTCTCGGACAGACCAACACCCAGCAGTTGAAGCGCTACGAGCGGGACCTTGCGGCGGTCAACGCGCTCGCCAATGAGATGAAATCTCTGCCGGACGACGGACTGCGACACAAGACCAGCGTCTTGCGTCAGCGCTTGCGGGACGGTGAATCAAGGCAGGACGCCCGCGTCGAGGTCTACGGGCTCGTCCGCGAAGTGTCCGAACGGACTGTCGACATGCGTCCATTCGACGTTCAGATCGTCGGTGCCCTTGCACTCGACGACCGACGGATCGCCGAGATGCAGACCGGTGAAGGGAAGACCCTCGTCGCGACACTTCCCGCCACCCTAAACGCCCTCGTCGGCAAGGTCCACGTGGTCACGGTCAACGACTACCTCGCGCGTCGCGACCGGGAATGGATGGGGCCGATCTACGAGTTCCTCGGTCTCACGGTCGGCCTGCTCCAGGACGGGATGGATCCGGCCGATCGGAAGATCGCGTACGCGGCCGACATCACCTACGGGACGAACAACCAATTCGGGTTCGATTACCTCCGCGACAACATGGTCCTGACGAGCGATCGTAAGGTGCAAGGGCCACTCGACTTCGCGATCGTCGACGAGATCGACAACATCCTCGTCGACGAAGCGCGGACCCCACTGATCATCTCTGGCTCGGCCGCGGAGGCGCTCGACCGGTACCGGAAGTTCGCCGCTCTCTCCCGCCGGTTCCGCCAAGACGCTGACTTCGAGATCGACGAGGAATCGAGGCGGCTGACGCTGACCGACAGCGGGATCCACAAAGCCGAACAGGCCCTGTCGGTCGAGAATCTCTTCTCTCCAGAGCAGACGGAGACCCTCCATCACATCGAGACCGCTCTTCGGGCACTGCACTTGTTCCACAAGGAACAACACTACATCGTCAAGGATGGCCGGGTAATGATCGTCGACGACTTCACCGGTCGCCTCATGCCCGACCGCCGCTATTCCGACGGACTTCACCAGGCACTCGAGGCCAAGGAGGGACTACAGATCCAGCGGGAGTCGCAGACTCTGGCGCAGATCACGCTGCAGCACTACTTCCAGCTATATCGCGGGCTGTGTGGGATGACCGGCACCGCGAAGACGGAGGAAGAGGAGTTCAAGCAGATCTACGGTCTCCCGGTCCTCGTCATTCCGACCAACCGTCCGCTTCGACGAGAAGCGATGCCGGATCGGATCTTCCGCACGCAAAAGGCGGCGTTCGAGGCGATCGCCGACGAAGTCGCCGGGCTCCACGAACAGGGGCGTCCTGTCCTGCTCGGAACGAACTCGATCGAGAAATCCGAGCGCCTCGCTGCGCTGCTCAAGGCGGGGGACCTGCCGCATCACGTCCTCAACGCCAAGTACCACGAGCAGGAAGCGGAGATCGTCGGCGACGCCGGGCAACGCGGCGCGATCACCGTGGCGACGAACATGGCTGGCCGCGGAACGGACATCAAACTCGGTGACGGCGTCGCCGAACTCGGAGGCCTGCACGTCATCGGGGGGCAGCGCCACGAATCCCGCCGGATCGATAACCAGCTACTCGGCCGGTCAGGCAGGCAGGGCGATCCTGGATCGTCCCAGTTCTATCTATCGATGGAAGACGACCTCCTGCGGATCTTCGGCGGGGATCGAATCGGACCGTTGATGGATCGGCTCGGGATGAATGAGGGCGAAGCGATCGAGCACGATCTCCTCACCGGCGCGATCCGCCGGGCGCAGAAGCGAGTCGAGGGTCGCAATTTCGAGATTCGAAAGCGCCTGCTCGAATACGATCTCGTTCTCTCCAAGCAACGAGAGGCGATCTACACTCTGCGCGATCGCTTCCTCCTCCCTCCCCCCGGGTCCGAAGACGGCCTCGGCCCGGAGGCGGAGTCCGATCTGGGAAGCTACCTCCACGACCTGTTCGACGAACTGGCGGATAACTTGGTCAGCAGTCATGTGTCGGCCGGTCGGCCCAAGGACGAATGGAACCTCGCCGGGCTGGCGCACGATCTGTCGTCGTACGCGTTGAGCAAGGAAGCGCAGCTCGATGCGCCAAGCGTTGACGGGATCGTGGCCGCTGCGAACGATCGCCTGAAGGTGGCCCTCACGGCGCAGCGGGAGCGGCTCGGAAGGCCGTTCTCGCTCCTCGCACGCTACATCATCCTCACGACGATCGACGAGGCGTGGCGGACACACCTTTACAACCTCGACGACCTGAAAGGGGGCATCGGTTGGACGGCCTACGGTGGGACCGATCCGCTCGTCGCGTTCAAGCGGGAATCGTTCGTCATGTTCCAGGAGATGCTCGCTACCGCAGCCGAGAAGATCGTTCGCATCGTCCTCAACCCGCGGCTGACCGTCTCCGCCGGTCCGGCCCCGCGAAGGGCGCCCGAGAACGTCAGATACGTCCATTCCTCGGCCGCACCGCCCCCATCGCGGCAGCAGTCGAAGGCAAGAGGCTCCCAGCGCTCGGTCCGGATCGAGAAGGAGCCGGGACGGAACGACCCGTGCCCCTGCGGTTCGGGAAAGAAGTACAAGAAGTGTTGCGGACGTGTCTCGTGAGCCGCGCCGGTTGACTCGATTTTCTCACTCGGATCGCTCTAGAGCGAACTCCGGCGGTTTGCGAATACGGGTCCCATTCACGAGTATCGTGCTTCGTGTTGACAGGCCCCGCCGTACGGACTACCATTAGCAAACTGACATGCAGAGTGCTAATGCAAGAGATCTCCCCGAGAGACAGCGGCTGATCCTGAAGGAAATCGTCGACCGGTACATCCGGTTCCGCGAACCTGTCTCGTCGCGGATGATCCTCGAGGACTACGGCTTGGCGGTCAGTTCCGCCACAGTCCGAAACGACATGAACGACCTTGAGGCCTCCGGCTACATCGAGAAGCCGTACTCGTCATCGGGACGGATCCCCACCAAGCGTGGATACCGGTTCTTCGTCGACTGGCTCCTTGACCTGTCCGACCTGACGCGCGAAGAGCGCCTCGAGATTGTCGAGCTGGTGGAGGCACAATGTCTCGACGTGGAGGAGACAATCCGCCAGACGACGTTTCTCCTCGGAAACATCACCGGCTGCGCGTCGTTCGCGATTCCTCCTCGGCCGGAGGAGACGAAGCTGGATCGGGTCATGCTGCTGAGAATGGCGGACCGGATGGCGTTTCTACTGATCCTGTCTGATATCGGGATCGTCGAACATGGCCTCGTCCCATTGGACGACGACCTGTCGCCAAGTGAGATCGACCACATCATGCAGCTGATCAACGAAAATCTGCATGGCGTCATCCTCTCGGAGGTTCGCTCGCTGCCCGACGTCGACGAGCCGGAGGGATGGTATGAACGCCCGGTCCGGCAGGCGACCCTGGTTCTGCAGAGGCTGCTGCAGCGCCGGATGCAGCGCCCCGTTCGTTTCGACGGTCTGTTGAATCTGACCGACGCGCTGCAGCAGACGGTCCCCGACCATGCGATGGCCGATTTCGCCGATTTCAGCCGCGCTGTTCGCGATGAGGCAGGTTTCATCGAGGCGATGTCTGAGGCTCGTGCAGGGAAGGAAGGGCTCGTCGTCAGCGTCGGTGACTTCCCGTTGCCCGGGTTGAAGGAATTCAGCATCGTCAGCTGCGGCTACCGCCCCCACTCGGGCGTTCTCGGCGTCATCGGACCGCTGTGGATGGACTACGGACGAGCGCTCTCCACTGTGAGCTACGTCGCCAATCGCTTGGAGGGCTTGTTGGTGGCCTCGGGAGAGCGGAGTCCTGAAAGGATGGGCGAATGAGCAAAGAGGATAGCCGCGCTGAGATTGAGGACTCCGCCGTGCAGTCGACCGAGATTCATGTCGAAAACAAAGAGACTGAGCTTGCCTCGTGGATCGACCGACTTCAGCGATTGCAGGCCGAGTTCGAGAACTACAAGAAGCGGACAGCGCGCGACATTGTGACAGTGGAGGAGCGTGTCGTCGACCAAGTGATCCTCGACTTCTTGACCCCGTACGAGAATCTGGAGCGCGCGTTCCGCAGCTATGCGTCCGATCAGAACGTGGAGTCCTTTGTGGCCGGCGTGGAACAGATCTTCGCGCAGTTCGCTCAGATCCTCGAGCAACGCGGCGTCGAGCGGATGCCGTCCGTGGGAGTTCCGTTCGACCCCGCGCTTCACGAAGCGCTTCTTGTGGCACCCAGCGAAGAGGGGAAGAACACGATCATTGAGGAATTCTCACCCGGTTATCGACGAAACGGGCGGGTCTTGCGCGCCAGCAAGGTCACCGTGAGTCAAGGATCGGCTGCACAGGAGGAGCAAACATGAAAGAGAAGATCATTGGGATCGACTTGGGAACGACCAACTCTTGTGTCGCCGTGCTCGAGGGCGGCACGCCGGAGGTGATCAACAACGCGGAGGGCGAGAGGGTCACACCCTCGGTCGTCGCGTTCACCGAGACCGGAGAGCGCCTCGTGGGGCGCCTGGCCAAGCGTCAGGCGATCACCAATCCGACAAACACCGTCGCTTCGATCAAACGCGAGATGGGGACCGACCACCGTGTACACGTTTCCACTGGCGGGACGTCGGAGACCTACACGCCGGAGCAGATCTCGTCGATGATCCTTCAGAAGCTGAAGAGTGACGCGGAAGCGCACCTCGGCGGGAAGGTCGTCAAGGCGGTGATCACCGTTCCCGCCTACTTCAACGACTCACAGCGCCAGGCCACCAAAGACGCAGGCAAGATCGCGGGACTG
>CBFCYU010000110.1:0-6040 GCA_965602415.1 uncultured bacterium
GCTTCCGTTGCCGAACGAAACGTCGAGGACGGCATTCATCGTCGAAAGGGTCTCGCGGAGCCGATCATCCGGCATGACGTGGAATCGCTCCCCGGCGAGCACGACGATCGATCCGATCGTGTCGACGACCTCGAACCGGACCGGCGCCTCGCCCGGATACGCCCCGAGCGCCTCCAGGACCTGGTCGAGCTGCTGCTGACAGATCCCCGAACCGTCCAGCCTGAGCGTGACCGACAGCGCGGCGTGGCTTGACACGTCGCTCAACGGGAAGACCTCCTCAACGACGAGATTCAGCTCACCGTTGCGGCTTCCTGCACTGACAGACACCCCGACGAGTCTGTCCTCGCTGATCAGATCTCCAGCGACCTCGAGGACTCGCGGGAAGGCGGTCACCTCCACCTCCGCTGTGCCGTCCTCGATCGTGATGAACGCCATTTGGTCCCCCCGCCTCGTGTCGATTCGTCGAACCTTCTTGACTCGGCCACCGACGATCGCCGTCTCCCCCGCATGCAGATCGCCCAGACGCTGGAATGGAATGCAGTACAGCTGGAGATCCTGTCGGTGGTCATCGAGGGGATGGGCAGTGAGATAGAGTCCGAGAAGCTCCTTCTCGAACGCGAGGAAATCCTTCTCGTCGAACTCGTCCGACGTCACGACCGGCTCCGGGGCAGTCTCGGGAAGATCGCCGAAGAAGGAAGTCTGTCCAGTCACCCGCTCCCGTTTGGCGATCTGCATCAGCTCCAGCCCGTCGGTGACGTGGCGTAAGAGGCCGAGACGGGTCGCGCCGAGTCCGTCGAACGCACCGGCTTTGACCAGGGCCTCCATCGATTCGCGGTCGAGCCCGTCGTCCTGGACGCGCTGGCACAAGTCGAAGAACGAGCGGAACGGCTCGCCTTCGCGTCGCACGCTCAGAATCGCTTGCACGGCGTTCGAGCCGACGTGCTTCACCGCGCCGAGCCCAAAGCGGATGCGGCGATCCTCCAACGGCGTGAACCCGCGATGACTCTCGTTGATGCTCGGTGGGAGGATCTCGATCTCCATCTCGCGGCACTTGGCGACGTACCCGGCGACCTTGTCGAGGTCGCCCTGCACACTGCTCAGCAGGCTGGCCATGAAGTGAATCGGGTAGTTCGCCTTCAGGTACGCCGTCCAGTAGGAGACAAACGCATACGACGTCGCGTGGGCCTTCCCGAAACCGTAGCGGGAGAACTTCTCCATGTCCTCGAACGTGCTGGTAGCCAATTCGCGCGACAGACCGTTCGCGAGGCAACCGTCGATGTACTTCTCGCGCAGGCTCGCCATCAGATGCTTGATCTTCTTCCCCATCGCCTTGCGGAGGATGTCCGCCTCCGCGAGGGTGAATCCGGCGAGCTTCTGGACCATCAGCATCAGCTGGTCCTGGTAGATCGGCAATCCGTACGTCTCCTCCAAGACGTCGCGCAGGCTCGAATGCGCGTACGTCACCGGCTTGAGCCCGCGTCGACGATCGACGTAGTCGTCGGTCATCCCGCTCTCCAGCGGGCCGGGTCGATAGAGGGCGAGCAGCGCAATGAGATCCTCAAACTTGTTGGGCTGCACGCGGCGGATCAGGTTCGTCATCCCGGAGCTCTCGAGCTGGAAGATCCCCGCCGTCTGCCCCTCGCTGATCAGCGCGTACGTCGCCTCGTCATCAAGCGGGATCGCCTCGACGCACAAGTCGATGCCGGCGTACTCCGCCAGGGTCTCCCGCACCTCGTCGATCAACGTCAGGTTCCTCAGACCGAGGAAGTCGATCTTGAGCAGGCCGACCGCCTCGACATCCCCCATGTCGAACTGCGTGACGAACTCGCCCTCGCCGAGCCTGAGAAGCGGAACGTGTCTCCACAGCGCGTCCGGCGAGATGACGACTCCCGCGGCGTGGGTCGACGCGTTCCGCGTCAGACCCTCCAAGCGAAGTCCGATGTCAATGACGCGCTGAATCTCCCCGTCCTGCTCACGGAGAGCTCGAAGCTCTGCAACGTTCTCCGCGGCCGCGCGCAGCTTCCATCCGTACGGGATCAACTTCGCTACGCGATCGGTCACGCCGTACGGGACGCCCAGGACACGGCCGACATCGCGCACCACACTACGCGCCGCCATCCGGTCGTACGTGGCGATCTGGGCAATTCGATCCCACCAGGTCTCGCCGCCGTACTTCTGGCGGACGTACCGAATGACCTGGTCGCGCCCCTTGACGCAGAAATCGATGTCGAAATCGGGAAGGCTGATCCGATCGGGATTCAGGAATCGCTCGAACAGGAGATTGTACTTCAGCGGATCGACATTGGTGATCCCGAGGCAGTAGGAGACGAGACTCCCCGCCGCCGACCCCCGCCCTGGCCCAACGGAGATCCCGTTCTCCTGAGCGTACCGGACGAAATCCCAGACGATCAGGAAGTACGTGCTGTACTCCATCCTCGTGATCACCGACAGTTCGAAGTCGAGGCGCTCGCGGATCGTCTCCGTGATCTCGCCGTAGCGGCGCTCGGCCCCGTTGTAGGCGAGCATCCGGATGTACTCGTTCGGGTCGCTCTCCCCCTCCGGAAGATCGAACGGAGGGATCATCACTCGGTCGAATTCTAGGGCGACGTTGCACCGATCCGCGATCCGCCGCGTGTTGGCGATCGCGTCGGGGACGTCGCTGAAAAGCTCTTCCATCTCGTCTCCGGTCCGGAAGTAGTACCCCTCGCCGTCGAACGCCCGATGGTCGGGATCGTTGAGGGTTTTGTTTGCCCGGATGTTGAGAAGGATCTCGTGGGCCAGTCGATCCTCCGAAGCGAGATAGTGCAAGTCGTTCGTCGCCACGAGAGGGATGTCGAGGAATCGGGCGAGGTCGATCAGCTGGCCGCGGAGGCGCGCGTCGCGGTCCGTGCCGTGATGTTGGATCTCGATGAAGAAGCTCTCTGTCCCAAACGTCTCCTGCAGTTCCCGCGCCACCTGCTCCGCAGCGTCTCGACGGCCCGCCTGCAGCATTCGGGGGATCCTGCCGCTCTCGCACGCCGACAGGGCGATCAGCCCCTCGCTGTGCTCCCGAAGCAGATCCATGTCCGCGCGCGGTCGGTAGTAGAACCCCTCGGTGTGCGACCGACTGACAATATGCAGCAGGTTTCGGTATCCGGTCTCGTTCTCGGCTAGCAGGACCAGATGGTAGTAGCGCCTTCCGTCGGTCGACGTGCGATCGCGCCGATCGCCGGGAGCGACGTAGATCTCGCAGCCGAGGATCGGCTTGATCCCTAGCTTCTGCGCCTGGCGATAGAACTTGATCACGCCGCTCATCACGCCGTGATCAGTCAGCGCGAGCGAGTCCATCCCGCACTCTGCTGCACGCTCGAGGAGCGCGCCGATCCTGCACGACGAGTCGAGGATGCTGTACTCGGAGTGCACGTGTAGATGAACGAACGGACTGGACAACCGACTACTCCTCTTCCTCACCGATGAAGATGACCTTCTCTTCGCCACGCAACACCCACCCGAGCTGCTCGCGTGCCTCCTCCTCGATCGCCTGCGGATCGTCCTTCTCGAGGAGGCGCTCCCGCAGTGCCGCCTGCTCGGTGAGCGCCCGCTGCTGTGCGGCGTGAAGATCCTGCAGCTCGCGACGGAGAGACCGGACTTCCAGCGCCTGGAGGATGAACAGCGACAGGACCAGGCAGCCGAGCGCCGAGAATGCGACGAGGTAGAGGATAGTCCGATGGATCCGCTTGGAGAATGCCGCGCCGCGATGAAGCGACCGCCGCCTTCGCCCCCCCAGCATCCCCATCGCCCCCGGTACTCGACCTGCTACGCCGAGTCTGCCTTGAATCGCGCCGGCCACTCAGCGAGTTCGAGTTCGTACTCCCCCTCGATCCGCATCAATCGATTGTACTTCGCGACACGCTCGCTCCTCGAGATCGAGCCGCTCTTGATCTGCCCGCACCCGGTACCGGTCGACAGATCGGCGATCGACGTGTCCTCCGTCTCGCCGGAGCGGTGCGAGACGACGCTCGTGTAGCCCGCGAAGTGCGCGATCTCCATCGTGTCGAGCGTCTCGGTGAGCGTCCCGATTTGGTTCAGTTTGATCAGGATCGAGTTGGCGATCCCCTCCTCGATCCCGTCCCGCAATCGAGCCGGGTTGGTCACGAACACGTCGTCCCCGACGATTTGGACGCGCTCGCCGAGCCGGTTCGTCAGCAGTCGCCATCCGGCCCGATCCTCCTCTCCGACCCCGTCCTCGATCGACACGATCGGGAAGGAGTCGACCCAGCCCTCGTAGACCTGAACGAGGTCCTCGGAGGTGAGGACCTTGGACTCGCCTCCGATCGTGAAACGGTAGGCCCCGTCGGCGAAGAAGCTCGTTGCCGCTGAGTCGAGCGCGATCGCGACGTCCTCCCCCGGTCGATAGCCGCTCCGATCGATCGCGTCGACCAGCAGGGACAGCGCGGCTCGGTTCTCATCGAGGTCGGGAGCGAAGCCGCCCTCGTCGCCGACCGCCGTCCCAAGCCCCTTGAGCTTCAGGATGCTCTTCAGGGTATGGAAGATCTCCGAGCAGGCGCGGACCGCCTCACGGAAGGTCTTCGCGCTCAGCGGAACGAGCATGAATTCCTGGATGTCGACGTTGTTGTCGGCGTGCTCCCCGCCGTTGAGGACGTTCATCATCGGACGAGGGAGACAAGCGCGTCGGGCGCCTGACAAGTAGCGGAAGAGCGGGATGCCGAGGCTGTCGGCCGCAGCGCGGGCCGTCGCGAGCGACACGGCGAGGATCGCATTGGCACCAAGACGGCTCTTGTTCTCCGTCCCGTCCAGCTCGATCAGGGCTCGGTCGATCATCGGCTGATCGAGGGCATCCTGACCGAGCATCGCCGGCTCGATTTCGTCGGTGATGTTGGCGATCGCCTTCTCGACGCCGCGGCCATGGAACCGATGCGGATCCTCATCGCGCAGCTCCAACGCCTCGAACTTCCCCTTCGACGCGCCGGATGGAACCGCTGCGCGCCCGAACGCACCGTCCTCGAGGAAGACATCCGCCTCCACCGTCGGATTCCCACGTGAATCGACAATGGCCCGAGCCTCTATTCCTTCGATGAACATCCGGGAATCCCCCCTTCAAGATCGGTTTCCAGTATAGTCAGCCGCGCAGGAATCGGCAATGGATTCGCCCCTCGGTTGCTCGTTCTCGCGATGGGATCGATAATCAGAGGGATCTGTTTCACGAAGGAGCCTCGATGAAGGCAAGCGAGCTTCGAAGACGTTACCTCGAGTTCTTCGGCGAGCGGGATCACAGGATCCTGCCCAGTTCGCCGTTGGTGCCGAACGATCCGACACTGCTGTTCACGTCGGCGGGGATGGTGCAGTTCAAGGATATCTTCTGGGGGCGAACCGCGCCTTCGATCCCGCGCGCCACGACGTGCCAGAAGTGCTTCCGAACGACAGACATCGAGAACGTCGGAAGGACGGCGTTCCACAACACGTTCTTCGAGATGCTCGGTAACTTCTCGTTCGGCGACTACTTCAAGGAGGGAGCGATCCGCCTGGCGTGGGATTTCCTCGTCGACGAACTCGGGCTTCCTGAGGATCGGCTCTCCGTCTCAGTCTATCACGATGATGACGAAGCGTTCGGCCTGTGGCGAGACGTCGCCAGTCTCCCGGAGGATCGGATCACCCGCCTCGGGAAGGAGCACAACTGGTGGGGGCCGGTCGGAGACACCGGTCCGTGCGGGCCGGATTCGGAGATCTTCTACGACACCGGCTCCGGCAACGCGTGTGGACCGAACTGCGCGGGCGTCGCGTGCGAATGCAATCGGTACTCGGAGATCTGGAACCTCGTCTTCATGGAGTACGGAGCAAGCGAAGACGGATCGCTGGCGCCGCTCGGCAAGAAGAGCATCGACACCGGGATGGGGCTCGAGCGAACGTCGGCCGTGCTCCAGGGCGTCGACAGCGTCTTCGAGTCCGACCTGTTCCGTCCGATCGTCGAGGCCGTCGAAGGGGCCTGCTCCCGCCCGCTTCAGGAAGCCGATCACGCCCATCGCAACGTAATCGCCGACCA
>CBFCYU010000111.1:0-6028 GCA_965602415.1 uncultured bacterium
AGGCGGCGTCGTTCATTCAGGGGACGAACATCGGGATCTTCAAGGACGCGCCGGCCGAGGAGATTGCCGCCGGACTCCTGTTCCTTAAGTTCCTGCTCGAGCCCGACAACACGGCGTACTGGGCCGTCCGGACCGGCTACCTGCCAGTCACGCTTTCTGGACTCCAAAGCTCAGTCTGGACCGATTACCTGGCGACAAACCCCGAGGTGATGGCATCGTCGGTGATGATGCCGACCGGCGTCGGGTCTCTGTCGCATCCGAACTATGGGGACATGCGAGCCGCGCTGGGCACGATGTGCGAGGAGATCCTCCTCGGCGCAGAGACGCTCGAGGACGCTCTCGCAACTGCGGTGGCGGACATCACGGACCTTCTGGAATAGGCTGATTCGTACTTGTGCGGGGCGGGCGCAGACTCGCCCCGCACACTCCTTCTCGCGAGGAGAGAGGAATCGAGATGCTCGAGAAGCTTGCGTTCTGGAAGAGACCGCTTCCGTTCGAGTGGCGGAGCCCGACGTTCTGGAAGGACACGACGTGGGCGTACATCTACGTCGCTCCGGCGCTGATCATCCTCGGTGTCTTCACGTTCTACCCGTTCTTCTCGGCGTTCCGGCTCAGCCTGTACAAGGTCTCGTTCACGAATTTCCCCGGCCAGTACATCGGCTTTGACCACTTCCGCTACATCATCGGAGACAAGTACTTCTGGCGGGCGCTCTGGCATACCCTCTACATCGTGGGGATCAACGTGCCCATCACGCTGTTCCTTGCGCTTCTCGTCGCCAGCCTGCTGAACAAGTCGCTCCGGCTTCGGACGTTCGCACGAACGTCGTTCTTCTTGTCATACATCACGCCGATGGTCGCCGTGATTATGGTCTGGCGGCTGATGTACAACGAGAGCTATGGATTGCTCAATTACTTTCTCAGCCTGTTCGGGGTGAATCGGATCGCGTGGCTGAATGACCCTAAGTTCGCCCTGCCCTCGGTGATCATCCTCAACGTCTGGCGCTACGTCGGATACCAGGCGATCATCCTTCTCGCCGGGATGCAGGGGATCGACCAGATCTACTACGAGGCGGCGCGGATCGACGGCGCGTCCGGATTCCAGGTCTGGCGGAAGATCACCGTGCCGCTCCTGACACCGCAGATTTTCTTCCTGCTGATCATCTCGATGATCGGGTCGTTCAAGATCTTCACCGAGGTCTACGTCTTGTTCAACGGTCCTGGACCTCTGAAAGCTGCCGAAACGCTCGTCTTCTACATCATGCGACAGGGTTTCTTCGGGACCCAGCATCTCGGCCGTGCGGCGGCCGCATCGATCGTCCTGTTCGCAATCATCTTCGTCGTGACGCTTCTGCAGATGCAGATCGCGAAGCGGCGGGTCCACTACCAGTAGCGGATTCATCGTTCGACCCTCTTCTCAGCTTGCTGTGTTCCGGTTTCGCACTTCAGCCCTGAGCGAGTTCGCCATGATCCTCCAGGGAACTTGCATGCCACGACTATTCTGGTATTATCGTTCCGTAATTCGTTAAATGGAGGATTGAACCCATGGCCGACCTCATCAGGATGTCGGAGGCGACCGCCCTCGGGCTGCATACGATGGCTGTCATCGCCCGACGCAGCGGGCCGACGCCGACCACGCAGATCGCCACCGAGCTGCGCGCCTCGGAGGCCCACCTCTCAAAGGTGCTCCAGCAACTCGTCCGGGTCGGTCTGCTCCATTCGAAGCGCGGCCCGAGCGGCGGCTACGCACTCGCGAGACCGCCGACCCAGATCAGCCTGCTCGACGTCTACGAGGCGCTCGAAGGACCGCTCCGCCAGGACGGGTGCCTGTTCACCGAGCCGATCTGTCAGCAAGTGAACTGCATCCTCGGGGATCTCGTCGAGCGGTTGCGAACCGAGGCTCACGACCATCTCGAATCGACGTCCTTGAGTGATGTCGTCAACGGAACAAGGAGGTAGACGGTGTACTGCTATCAATGCGAGCAAACGAAGAACGGGACCGGTTGCACGGAGTTCGGCATCTGCGGGAAGGACCCGGTCTCGGCGGCACTGCAGGACCTCCTGCTCTACGCGACCAAAGGGATCGGGATGTACGCCCACCGCGCGAGGCAGCTCGGAGCGAGCGATCCCGAGGTCGACCGGTTCACGGTCGAAGCGCTCTTCACCACGATCACGAACGTCAACTTCGATCCGGAGAGACTCGATGAGCTCCTGCAGCGCGCGATTGAGACCCGTGACAAGGCGCGCGCGCTGTACGAACGCGCGGCACGCAGCGCGGGACAGGAGCCGGCGACGCTTGACGGACCGGCGACCTGGCTTCCCGCGGGCAGCCTCGATGAGCGCCTCGCCCAGCAGGTGGAGATCTCGATCGATGCCCGCCGAGCGAGACTCGGCGCCGACGCCGTCGGACTGCAAGAGCTCCTGACCTACGGATTGAAGGGGGCAGCCGCCTACGCCGATCACGCGTTGATCCTCGGCCAGCAAGACGAGACCGTCTGGGCATACTTCCACGAGGCACTCGACTTCCTCGCCTCTGAGCCGACCGACATCGACGTCCTGACGTCGATGGCCCTCCGGTGCGGCGAGGTGAACCTACGGGTGATGGAGCTCCTCGACGCAGCGAACACCGGTACCTATGGGGTGCCCGAACCTACTTCCGTCCGGATCGGGCCGATCGCCGGGAAGGCGATCCTCGTCTCGGGGCACGACCTGAAGGATCTCGAGGAGGTGTTGAAGCAGACCGAGGGGGTGGGGATCAACGTCTACACGCACGGCGAGATGCTCCCGGCGCACGGCTACCCCGGCCTGAAGAAGTACGCGCACTTGGCCGGCAACTACGGCGGCGCGTGGCAGGATCAGCAGAAGGAATTCGACGCGTTCCCCGGCGCAATCCTGATGACGACGAACTGCATCCAGAAGCCGCGCGACGGCTACAGCGATCGGATCTTCACCTCCGGGCTCGTCGCCTGGCCCGGCGTCCGGCACATCAACGACGGAGACTTCATGCCAGTGATCGATGCCGCTCTCGGTGCCGATGGATTCGCCGAGGACGGCCCGGAGCGAAAGATCACCGTCGGCTACGCCCGCAGCGCCGTGCTCGGCGTTGCCGATAAGGTGATCGAGGCGGTGAAGGGCGGCGCGATCCGTCACTTCTTTCTCATCGGCGGATGCGACGGTGCCAAGCCCGGCCGCAACTACTTCACCGAGCTCGCGCAGCTCGTCCCCGACGACTGCGTGATCTTGACTCTCGCCTGCGGCAAGTACCGGTTCAACAAGCTCGACTTCGGGAACATCGACGGGATCCCGCGGCTGCTCGACATCGGGCAGTGCAACGACGCCTACTCCGCGATCCAGATCGCCGTCGCCCTCGCCGACGCGTTCGAGACCGATGTCAACTCGCTGCCGCTTTCGATCATCCTGTCGTGGTACGAGCAGAAGGCGGTCGTCATCCTCCTCTCGCTTCTCCACCTCGGGATCCGAAACATCCGGCTTGGACCTTCACTTCCCGCGTTCGTCACGCCGGCGGTCTTGGATGTCCTCGTCGACACGTTCGGCCTCGCACCGATCACGACCCCCGAGGAGGACCTCGCCGCGATTCTGCAGTAGGGACACACTCGCAAGACTCTGTTGACTCGCGGCGGTGAGACCTACCAGCGAGCTAGGTCCGCCGCCGGTGCGTCCTTCACGTCACGGACTAGCGGGTCCGTCAGACGTAGTCAGGCTTACGATCATGTAGGCCTCATCCAGACACCGGAGACGCGCGTGAGCCCGGCAATGAACGGGCTGATCGCGGCGACAATCGCGAACCCAGAGCCCAAGAACGAGTTAGCGACCTGCGCGTCTCGAAGGAAGCGGCTCAACGCCCAGACGAGCGCCCACCTGACCCGATCCGTCTCCGCTCCCTGCTATGCGCTTGCCCCCTCGCCCCAGAGTGCGGTCTGCCCTGTGCTCTCAAGAACTGCATGCCAGAGGTCGCCCTCGAGGTCGATGGACCGGGTTCGCGCAATGACTTCGCGCAGCGGCACGTGCGTGTACTCCCCGTTCCAGTACCCGATCACCAACCCGGTTCGCCCAGCCATCCCGGCATGAACCGCGTTTCGCGCGAGGTCCGACGAATAGACCGAATCGCTCGGGTTCGCCGGAGCACTGCGGATCAGATAGCTCGGATCGATGTACTTGAGCGTGTGCTTGATCCCCCGCTCCTCGAGCGCATCGTCGATCCGCTGCTTCAGGTACATCCCGATGTCGAGGAGACGAATGTTCCCCGATGCGTCGCACTCCGCCGGGGATTCGCTCGTCTGCAGGACGTCCTGTCCCGCTCCTTCCGCAACAACGACGACGACGTGGCCGTTCGATCGGAGACGGACCGCCAGGGCCTCGAGGAAGCCATCCGGACCGTCAAGCACGAGCGGAACCTCCGGGATGAGCACAAAGTCCGCGTCGGACTCCGCGACGGCCGCGCTGGCGGCGATGAACCCCGAATGCCTCCCCATCAGCCGAACGAGCCCCACCCCGTTGCGATACGCGCTCGCCTCGGTGTGGGCAGCGCGGATCGACTCGACGGCGATCGAGAAGGCTGTCTCGTACCCGAACGTCTTGTCGACCAGCGGAACATCGTTGTCGATGCTCTTCGGAACGCCGACGACCGAAATCGAGGCCCCTCTGCGGGAGGCCTCTTCGTAGACCGCGTGTGCAGCGCGCATGCTTCCGTCCCCGCCGATGACCAAGAGAAGCTGGACGCCCATCCGCTGCAGCGTTTCGAGAACAATCGCCGGTGGTTGAGGTCCCCGGGAGGATCCGAGGATCGAACCGCCGTCATGGTGGATCCCCTCGAGGATCTCCGGGGTCAAACGAATCGGATCGACCCCCTCGTTCGGATTCAGCCCGGCGAAGCCGTATCGGAATCCCCAGACCGCAGCGATCCGGTAGTGGTTCAGAAGCTCCAGCGCGGCCGATCGGATCGCGTTGTTCATGCCTGGGCACAGGCCGCCGCAGGTGACGATCCCGGCCGTGAGTTTGCCCGGCTCGAAGAAGAGAAGCTCGCGAGGACCCGCCCGCTCGAACGCAGCAGACGTTTCTGTCTCTGGGCTCGCGCAGTCGCGCGTCGCCAGCGCCTCCATCAGAACGCACTCGTCCTCGCCAACGAAGTTGTAGATTCGGTCGCCCTTGATCGTTGACAACTTGAGCGGCGACCGGATCGTTGCCGAGCCCAGCGCCGGGACGGCTAGATCTAGTCTCGAGTCTCGATGTTCGGTTTGCATCCTCCCAGTCTATCACGCATTCGCGGCGGGCGGCCAGTACAGCGAAGAACCGCCGGGCGAAACGCGCGGGCCATCCCGATTCGGGCGCAGATGCGCGGATTCCAGGCGCCTCACGCGAAGGGGAGTCCGTCAGGGTTCATTCGCCGCGGGCGGTCGCACTACGCACCCGCGGCCGGAGTCGCGTGATCGGACCACGTCCGTCCGGCGACCAGGTGGCTTACTGGCGGATCTCGGAGGTCCTTCTCGGGTGCGCCAATTCACCGGAGGCAAGGTCGAGTCGCAACAGGGAGGCCCCACTGATCGCCGGCATGCAGGCGAACGTTCGCGCGAGTTGATGAGCAGACGGCAGACAGTCGGGCAGTACACGTGCCGTCACGGTCCGCGGTTGCGGTCCGCCTGGTTCTTCGGCGGTCCTCTCCCGGTTGGCAAGACAGACCACCTGAAGCCCAATGCGCTTGGCGCGCGAAGTCCTTCTGCAGGACGTAGGCATAACGCATGCTGCCAGGGCCGCACGTCGAGGGGCTGTAAAATCCGTGTCACATCCACGTCATTTCGCCCGGGTCGCGGCCTCTCATGTTAGAGAGAAGCACTACGGAACCTGCTGATTCGCCTGCCGCCGGCAGGGCACCCGGTGCGAGTGCTCGCGCAGCCGTTCCGTTGCCCCGACGCCACTCACCATGTACCTTATCAACCGACCATGAAGAGACCCAAGCGCGTCAACTGGAGGCACTGCGTCCTCGTGGCCATTGGCCTAGCCGTCGGGATTGGAG
>CBFCYU010000112.1:0-6001 GCA_965602415.1 uncultured bacterium
ATTCGCTGACCGGGATCATGTCGAAGATCGCGTCGTACAGCGGACGGAGGTAGGGGCTGACCTTGGCCTGGATGTCGCCGGGAAGGAAGCCGAGCTCTTCACCGGCCTCGACCGCCGGCCGGGTGAGGATGATCCGCTTGACGCGCTCCCGCTTGAGGGAATCGATCGCCATTGCCACCGCGAGGTACGTCTTGCCGGTCCCGGCGGGTCCGATGGAGAAGGTGACGTCGTTCTCGCGGACCGCGGTGACGTAGCGGTGCTGCCCGACCGTCTTGGCCCGGATCTCCTCGCCCCAGTGGGTGATCCGGACAATGTCCGATAGGACACCCTCCACCCCAACGCCTGCCTTGATCTGCTCGATCAGGTATCGGACGTCAGCGAGCGACGGCGTGTGGCGGCCCTGGACGAGGTCGAGGAGTTTCTCAAACAGCCCGCGGACCTGCTCGACCTCGCCCGCCTCGCCCTCGATGCGGATCGTCTCGCCTCGGGCGACGATCTGCGCGGCGAACGCCTTCTGGATCTCCTTGAGGTTGCGGTTGTACTGACCGAGCAACGCAGTCGATTCGGCATTGTCGTTCAGCGTGAACTCGGCCTGCACATGCTCAGCCATCTGCTGTTCCCTCCAGATGCTCTTCCACGACCGCGACGATCCGGACCGGGCGGATGGAACCGCTGGGGATCTCCTCATCCGAGGCGAAGTGGACGTAGAGGTAGTCCTTCGTGTGACCGCGCCATTCGTCTTCCCGACGGTCTTCGACGAGGACATGTTGTGTCGAACCAATCCGGTTGTCAAGACACCTACGGAGACCTTTGCGCCAGTGACGAACGAGGGAATCGGCGCGCTGGCGTTTGACGGCCTCGGGGACTACATCGGGAAAATCGGCAGCAGCCGTCCCCGCCCGCGGCGAGAAGCGGAACGCGTGGAGATTGGTGAATCCGACCGCGTCGACGACGGCGCGGGTGTTCGCGAACGCCGCTTCGTTCTCGCCGGGAAAGCCGACGATGACGTCCGTCCCGAACGTAGCGTGAGGGATGACCTCACGGACGGCGTCGACCTTTCCGAGGTAGTCGGAGACCGTGTAGTCCCGCGCCATCCGCCGCAGGATGCGGTCGTCGCCGCTCTGGAGCGGAATGTGGAAGTGAGGGCAGGCGCGCTCGTCCGCGGCGATCGCCCCGATCAACGGCGTGGTGAGGCCGGAGGGGTTGATCGAGGCAATCCGCAAGCGGAGGAGCCCATCGATCGCAAGGATTTGCCGCACCACGTCGGCGAGTGTCCCGTCCGCGGGGGCGTACTGGGAGAGGTCGATCCCGGTCAGGACAACCTCCGGGAATCCGGAGCGAATCAGCGCGCCCGCCTCCGCGACAGCGGCGTGGATGGGCTTGCTGCGCGGTTCTCCGCGGACCTGCGTCGCACGGCAGTACGCACAGGCTCGGGAGCACCCGTCCTGGATCTTGAGGTACGCGCGGATCCGCTCCCGGCTGCCCGCGCTCGTCTCATCGCCAATCGGGCAAGGCTCGATGGCCGGAAGGAGGCCGCGCTCCCCGGAGTGCGCGCGTTCGACGACCTCGGCGATCCGGGACTTCCAGGCGTTGCCGGCGAGGAGATCGGCGTCCTCGAAGCGGGTCAATCCCTTGTCCACCGCATCTGCGAGGCAGCCGATCAGCACGATCGTGCTCTCGGGGTGCTCGCGGCGGAGCCGCCGCGCCGCCTGGCGGGCTTTTCTTTCGGCCAGGCTCGTGACCGTGCACGCGTTCAGCACGTAGACGTCGCCGGTCACGGTCGAAGGGGCCAATTCGAGGAGCCGCTCCATCATCGCGGTCTCGTACTGGTTGGCGCGGCAGCCGAACGTGACGACGGAGGCTCGGTTGTTCGACATGCTAGGTGTGGCGCTCGACGGTGAACCGCCGCAGCTCGTACGGTTCGTCGGCTCCAATTCCCGCCTTCCGTCTGGCGATACCGATCTGCTCCGTTACGGAGTCGACACCGGGAAGGTCCGGAAGGAGGAGGCCTCGTCGCCATCCGTTTTCCACGATGACGCCGTAGCGGGCCGGATCGAGGTCGGATTCGCCGCACGGTTCCGGTTCGGACAGGACGTCAACCGACAGGCGGAGGTCGCCGAGCTCATCCGACGTGATCGGGGGGAACCTCGGGTCCGCCGTCGCCGACTTGACCGCGTTGGCGATCACTTCCGCGGCGATCGTCGGCTCGGTCGGGAAGAACGTCCCGATGCAGCCTCGCAGAGCGCCGTTCTTCTTGATCGAGACGAACACCCCCGCCGATCTCTCCATCCCCTCGGGCAGATCGCCGGGAGGGTCGATGACGCGGCCCTCGGTCACGTAGATGCGAACGGCGCGATCGGCGAGAGATACGAAGGGTTCGTGCGATTCTTGGGAATCGATCTTGTTCATGCACCAAGAATACTCCGGCTCGGACGCCCGTCAACCGGCCGGCCGGATCGCGGGAACATCGTAGGCGTAAGGAAGACCGGTTGACAATCCTCGGTTCGTGTGATAGCGTCGTCTTCGAGGGGGCATCATGAGGGGGAGCCCAGTTCGGAAGCAAGTTCTTGCCATCGCCACGGCAGCGCTCGTCATCGCGGCGGGGGCAGTCGCATGGTACCTGCTGACGCAGCGCCACGTCGGGTCCATCTTGGCGCAGGGGGAACGGACGAACCTGCTTCTCATCGGGCACGACGGATCGGGCCGGGCCGACGCGCTGACACTCCTCAGCCTATCGAGCGACGATCTCGTGTTTCTCTCCGTCCCGGTCGATGTTCGCGTGAAGGGTTCCGAAGGCGGCCTGTCGCCAGCATCGGCGATCTTCTCCGAATTCGGTGCACCATCGACCGCGCGGACGATCGCCGATCTGCTCGGGATCGACGTGCCGTTCTTCCTTTCGGTCGATCACGGTCTCCTGACGGACTGGATCGATTCGTTCGGCGGAGTCACCGTGACGTTGGAGGACATGGCGCTCTACACGGACGCCTCCGTCGATCCGCCGCTGTGGGTCGAGATCCGTCCGGGTGAGCAGGCGATGGACGGGCCCAAAGCGGTCACCTTCGCGGTGTCGCCGGGCCTGCCCGGAGACGCCGGTCTCCTCTCGCGTCAGCAGACGCTGCTGCGCGCCGTCCTCGCCCAAGGGGCTCGAGATCAGTCGGCGCGCTCTTTCCGATCGACGGTTCGCGATGCGTTCCCGTCGATCGAGACGAACTGCACGCTACAGGACCTACTCGAAGTAGCGGACGTCCTCCACGACGTCCCGGAAAGCAGCGTGCGCACGGTCGTCCTGCCGACGGAGACGGTGGAGATCGATGGCCAATCGATCGTCGAGCCGAAGATCGTCGAGGCAGAACGGATCGTCGCTTCGTCACTCAAGGGGCTCGATCTCCTGACTCCGGACGAGGTCAACGTGGCCGTCTTCAACGGGAACGGAATTCGGGAGATGGCGAGTCGGACGGCCGAATACCTCCGCGCTCGGGGGTTCTCGATCACCCGGATCGGCAACGCCGACTCGTTTGAGTACTCGCCGAGCTACATCGTCGTACTGACCGACGAGGCGAAGGCGTGGGTCCTGCGCGACGCGCTCCCGCCGAACGAGATCCGGATCGTCTTCCCCGAGACGTTCGAGGCGAGCTACGCCGCTCTTCGAGACTACGTCCCGGTCGGCACGGACCTGCTGCTCATCGCCGGGCTCGAAATGGAGATCGAATGACGGACGAACGGAGCCTCGTCCGCGAGGCGGTCCGCCTGATCGAGGATCGGAAGGGCGAAGACGTCGTGGTGATCGATCTGTCGGACGTCTCGATCCCCACGAGCTACTTCGTCGTTGTCGGGGCCGACAACACGGCCCACGCCAAGGCGTTGATCAATGCCCTACGAAAGGGGCTTCCCGTCAAGCCGAGCCGCAGCGAGGGAGTCTCAGAACGGAAGTGGGTCGTCCTCGACTACGGCGACATCGTCGTGCACATCCTCGAGAAGGATGCACGCGAGTTCTACGACATCGAGTCGCTGTGGGCCGACCATCTCGTCGATCTCGATGCCGTGACGTCGGAAGCTCAATAGAGATCCTCGCTCATCGAGGTAGCCGTCTTCTCGTGTTAGTCGCTCCGCTTCTCCGGACAGATCGCGGCGTAAGCGCAGTATCGGCACGCCCGATAGATCGGTTCCCCCGGGAAGGAGGCGGCGCGGATCCCCTCCGCGGCGTGCTCCATGTCGGCGGTTGCGCGTTCGATCGCCTTCTCCGACAGGACCGCGCGCCCGACGACGACCTCCGGGGTGAGAAAGCGGAGTTCGACCGACGCAGGACGGGCGTCGAACAGCCGTCGGTAGGCGAGCGCGTAGAGGGCAAGCTGGCGGCTCTCCTTCGTTCGCTTCGTCGCCTGCTCCTCCGTCTTCACGTCCGATGTCTTGTAGTCGATGATGGTGCCTCCGGTCCCTTCGGGCCCGGATGCAAGGTCGATCCGGTCGAAGATCCCGACGAGGCGAATCCCGCCCAGCGTCAGCGAGAAGCGCCGCTCGACGTACGTCGGGACGCTCGCCTCCTCGCTCTCGAACGCGCGGAACGCTTCGAGCGCCTTCAGCCCCTCCTGAAGGCGGAGTTCCTCGTGCTCGGGCGTGAGGAATCCCTCCGCCTGCCAATGCCTGTGGAAGATCTCGCGCAGGTCGGCGAGCGAGGTCTCCCGCCCGGCGATCCGATTCAGGTGGAACAGGCGGATCGCCTGATGGATCGCGTTCCCGTAGATGACGGCGTGGTGCTGTCGGATCGGAACCCGCAGGACGTGGATGTAGCGGTACTTCAGCGGGCACGTCAGGTAGTCGTCGATCTTCCGATGGCTCAACGAGAGGATCTCCTCGCCGCGAGGGAAGAGCGTCAGCTCGTCGGCGCTCCCCCGCTCCGGCTTCTCGGGGCCGGCGTGTCGGGTGATCTTCGTGAGGGGAGATCGCTGCTGCGGCACGAGCTGCGACGCGTCAAGGTCGAGCGCCTCGGAGACAAACAGGCTCGGCTTGCGGGGGCGCTTCCCACCGTAGTCCTGGGCGCTGGTCAGGTAGACGTCCTCCTTCGCCCGCGTCATGCCGACGTAGAAGAGGCGCCGCTCCTCCTGACGGTGGAAGTCCGAGCCGGTGACGAGATCCTTAACCAGTTCGTCCGGTAGCGGGATCGGGTCCCGCCGGTGAGAGGACGGAAACCGCCCTGATACGAGGCCAACGAGGAGAACAATCGGGAACTCCAACCCCTTCGCCTGATGAATCGTCAGGACGTTCACCGCATCGGCGTCCCACTGCGCGTCGCCGACGGCCGGGTTGTCCCCGGCTTCGATCAGCGCGTCGAGGTAGTCGATGAACCACGCGACGCGATCGTAGCGTGTCACCCGCGAGAAGCGCTCGACGATCGAAAACAGCTTGGCCAGGTTCTGGATTCGCTGGGCGTCACGGGGCGACTCGGAATTGGACAGCCGCTCGATCGTTCCGGTTTGGGTCGACAGATAGCGATAGAGGAGGTCGCCGGTCCGCTCCCGGGTCGACAGGGGGAGCATCACCCCCAAGTCGTCGAGGAGGCGGACGATCCGCTCGCGTCCCTCCTCGGTGATGTCGAGGAAGCCGGGCGTCTTGGAAGCGATGCGAAGGACCTGCAGGAGCCCCTTGTTTTGGCGGCGCGCGTGGCTAGTCGCCGAAGCGAGCGCCTCGGCCGGGACGCCGTACGGGGGAGAACCGGCGATGTGATGGAGCGACATCGTGTCCCGCGGGTCAGCGAGGACGCGGAGGAACGCGATGGCCGAGCGGATCTCCTCTTGATCGTACAGCCCGCGGCTGCCGGAGAAACGCCAGGGGATCTGAAGGAGGCCGAGCGCGCGGAGGAACGACTCGGCCTGCGCATTGCTCCGGACGAGAACGGCGAAGTCGCTCAATCGACGATCCTCGTCCTCCCTCCTGCGGGCGATCGTTTCGGCGACGAAGTCGCACTCCTCATCGAGGGTTTCGAAGTGGAGCTGATGCGGCGGTC
>CBFCYU010000113.1:0-5989 GCA_965602415.1 uncultured bacterium
GACTGCAGCCACATCGCTCGGAGACCCGGATCGATCGGAAGGATACAGGATGGCGGAACACTGCGAGGCTGAAACCATTCGGCGCCTCCTGGAGGAGCGGATCGTCGCGGTGGTCCGACTGGACTCCCAACACGACGGGCTGCCCGTCGCGCGTGCACTGGTCGAAGGGGGTGTCCGCGTCGTGGAGATCACCATGACGACTCCCGGAGCCGCTGAGTTGATCGATCGGATTCGAGCGGACCTGCCGGCGGCCCTCGTCGGCGCCGGTAGCGTTCTCACTCGGCAAGACGTCGATCGCTGCCGCGACGCCGGAGCAGCATTCCTTGTCGGACCCGTTCTCGATCCGGAAGTTCTGAGGCACGCGCTGATTCGCAACATCCCTTTCTGCCCGGGCACGTTCACGCCCAGCGAGGCGTACGCCGCCTGGACGATGGGGGCGCCACTCGTGAAGGTTTTCCCCGCCGCTCGGCTCGGCCCGAAGTTCATCTCCGATCTCAAGGCGCCGATGCCGTTCCTGCGGCTAATGCCCACCGGCGGGATCACGGCGGAGACGGTTGGCGCCTTCCTTTCCGCCGGCGCGGACGTCGTCGGCGCCGGTTCGTGGCTGACTCCGGGAAGTGCCATCGCTGCCGGAGACTTCGGCGTGATACGCGAACGGGCGGCGGAGCTCCGCCGCGCCATTGAGCTGGCGTTCCCAGGAGGGGAACCGAGCGGGGGAAGGGATTAGAAGATGTCCAGACTCGGAATCGATCCATTTACGGATACAATCACGAGCCACCCCGAGAGGAGGACCGATGACTGAAAGGACGATGCAGCTGCGGGATGACCTTCTGACCATCATCCCATCGATCTGCTCCGAACGCGCCCGAATCGCCACCGACGCAATGAAGGCAAGCGAGGGACAGCCGATCGTTCTCCGTCGTGCCAAGGCATTCGCCCGGGTACTCGCAGAGATGAGCCTCTACGTGCGTGACGGAGAACTGCTGGTCGGGAACCAGGCGCGCAAGCCCCGCGCCGCGCCGGTCTTCCCCGAATACTCGGTCGAGTGGATTCTCAAGGAGTTCGAGGGAGATCCGTACCATACTTGGGAGCGGCCGAACGATGTCTACGAGTACGACGAGGAGATCAAGCGTGAGATCCTCGAGACGATCGACTACTGGCGGAACAAGACCCTCTACAAGACCGTTCGCAGTCTGATCCCACGAGAGGCCAGCCTCGCGTGGGACATCGCGGCCATCGACGATGACTGGGTTACGCAGAACGGATTCGGGAACGTCCTTCCCAACTACGCCACATTGCTGAAGGAGGGGCTCGGCGGGCTCATCGCCCGCGCGCAGGAGCGGATCGCCGGACTCGATCTGACCCGGCCAGGAGCCGCGAAGCAGAAGTGGTTCCTCGAAGCAGCGGTCATCGGGAATCGTGCGGTGATCGATTTTGCGCACCGGTTCGCGGACAAGCTCTCCGAACTCGCAGGAGAAGCCACCGATCCGGATCGGCGAGCCGAACTGGAGGTGATGACCGCGAACTGCCGTCGGGTCCCCGAGCACCCTCCGGCGACGTTCTGGGAGGCGGTCCAGGCCATCTGGTTCATCCACTGCTGCATTCAGATCGAGACGAACGGGATCGCGATCTCGTTCGGTCGGTTCGATCAGGTCCTTTGGCCGTATTACGATCAGGACATCCGGGACGGTCGGGTGACCCGCGAGCAGGCGCTCGAGTTGGTTGAGAATCTGTTTGTCAAGATCAACGAGATGAACATCTTCCGATCGTGGGAAGGGGCGAAATTCTTCCCCGGCTATCACATGGCGATCAACCTCGCAATCGGCGGCCAGACCGCGGACGGAGCCGACGCCTCCAACGAACTGACCTACGTCGTCCTCGACGCCACCGAGAACATGAGACTGCCGAAGCCCTCCGTGTCGTTGAAACGGTTCGAGCGCACGCCGGACGAGCTGATGGATCGGGCATTCGAAGTGGTCCAGACGCACGGCGGCGGGATGCCCGCCTTCTATAACGATCCGGGTGTGATGAGGATGTTGAAGGGACTCGGAGTCGACTCGAACGACACCTGGAACTGGGCTCCCGTGGGCTGCATCGAAGCATCGCTGCCCGGCAAGTGGGATTTCGCCTGCAAGGGACCCCGCCTGAACAAGGCGAAGGTCCTCGAGATCGCGCTGAACGGCGGAGCCGACCCCAGCTCCGGCGTGACACTGCTCCCGGCCACCAGCGACCTGGCCTCGTTCGAATCGATGCAAGACGTGTGGGAAGCGTACAAAAGCCAGCTCCACTACTTCATGGAGCGGCAGGTCGAGATCGAACACATCAACGACGAAGTCCACCGAATGCACGACGTCAACGCGTTCCGATCGTCCCTCATCGAAGACTGCATCGGCCGCGGTAGGGCGCTCATCGACGGCGGCTCGATCTACTCAACGGACGGGGGGCCCACCGTCGGCGCGATGACGGCGGCCGACGCGCTCGCCGGGATTGAGACAGCCGTCTTCACCGAGGGCTGGATCTCCGGAGAGCAGCTGCAACACGCACTCAGGACGAACTTCGAGGATCAGACGACGACGCCAACCGGGGAAGAGATCCGACAGATGCTTCTCAACAAGGCGCCGAAATTCGGCAACGATGACGATCGAGCAGACAAGTGGGCGGTCGCGATAACGGACTACATCGGCTCGACGTACCAGAACGAATTCGTCAACTCTCGTCACGGTCAGGGCCCCAAGATCGGAACCTACTCGTACTGCCAGAGTTCCGTCACGGCGAACGTCGCGATGGGGAAACTGGTCGGCGCTCTCCCCAACGGAAGGCGGGCCGGCGAACCGCTGAACAACGGGATCTCGCCCGCCAGCGGTGCCGAGCGGGCCGGCGCCACCGCGTGCATCAACTCGGTCAGCAAGCTGCCGAGCATCTGGTTCTCGCGCGGCGCGATCTTCAACATGCGGCTCAACCCCGAGACGTTGAAGACGCGCGAGGGAAGGAAGCGGGTGAACGGTCTCGTGAAGACACTGTTCGAGAGCAACCAGTACCACGTTCAATTCAACGTAGTCGGAACCGAGACCTTGCGCGACGCTCAAGCACACCCGGAGCAGTATCGCGACCTCATGGTCCGTGTCGCCGGATACAGCGCGTTCTTCGCGCCGCTGAACGCCGAACTGCAGGAAGACATCATCCAGCGAGTCGCGTTCGGGACCGGCGGCTAACGGAAGATCGATCGTGACATTGCCATCCACCGTACCGATCGACGGAGCCCTCGCTGGAACCGTGTTCGATATCAAGCGGTTCGCGACCGGTGACGGCCCTGGGATCCGGGCCCTGATCTTCCTCAAAGGGTGTCCGCTGCGGTGCGTCTGGTGCGCGAATCCGGAGTCGCATTGCGTGGAGCCCGAGATCATGTATCACCGATCGAGGTGCGTTGACTGCGGGCACTGTGTCGACGTCTGTCCGACCGGCGCGATCCGACCCGATGACGACTACGGGTTCGTCACCGACCGCGAAGCGTGCACCGTTTGCGGCCGCTGCGTCGACACGTGCGTCTACGGAGCACGGGAGCGAGTCGGCCAGCAGATGTCCGTCGTCGATCTCATGCGCATCATCCGTCGCGATCGTCGCTTCTATGACCATTCGGGTGGCGGTGTGACCGTCAGCGGGGGCGAGCCGCTCTTGCAGTGCCGTTTCGTCTCGGAGCTGCTCCGCGCCTGCAAGGCCGAGGGAATCCACACCGCGATCGAGACGTGCGGATGCGTCGATTGGGATTGCATCACTTCGGTGGTTCCGGCTCTCGATTTGGTGTTCTTCGATCTGAAGCACGTCGACGGCCCCCTACATCACGAGCTCACCGGCATGTCCAATGAGCACATCCTCGAGAACCTCACCCGCCTGGCCGCGGAGATCGCCGATACCGAGCTGGTCATTCGGATTCCGTTCGTCCCTGGATGCAATGGCGACGAAGCCTCCATGACAAGGATCTTCGAATGGCTCGCGGACCGGCGCGGCATCAGGCAAGTCGAGATCATGCCGTACCACCGACTGGGCACGGCGAAGTACGAAGGCATCGGAAAACCCTACAAGCTGCGCGGCCTCGAGCCGGTCCAACCCCACGAACTCACCCGTTACACGGAACTCGGGAAGGACTACGGTCTGCTGGTGCGGATTGACGGTGAGTAGGGGTCGGTCAGAACAATGCGGGAATCCGCAAGGAGCTAAAACGATGCAGAGGATCCTGGTGCTAATCGGCAGTCCAAGGAAACACGGGAACAGCGCGAAACTGGCCGAGACGGCCGAGCGCGCGGCCGAACAGGCTGGCGCTTCGGTCGAGCGCGTGTTCCTTCACGATCTAGCGGTGTCCCCCTGCAATGGATGCGGTGCATGTCGCGAGACCGTCGATTCACCGTGCGTGCTGAACGACGATATGACCTTGCTGTACGCCCGGCTGCGCGAGGCGGATGCGATCCTGATCGCAACGCCAATCTACAGCTACGACATGACGGCCCAGACAAAACTCCTCATAGACCGTCTGTATGCGATGGGAAGCCGAGAAGGGAACGCCCTGACCGGGAAGCGATTTGGATTCATCATCGTGTACGGCGCCTCGAACCTGTTCACATCCGGCGCAGCGACCGCGATGCGCTGCTTCCACGACACGTTCGACCGAAAGGCGAGCTGGATGCGGATGGTCCACGGAACGGCCACGGCCGCGGGCGACGCGGCAGACAATCGCGAGTTCATGGCCTCCGCGGAGCAACTCGGGGCCGACCTGGCCGCGGATCCGTCCTGAATCGGCCCACCGAGATCCATGCGTTGCGAGCGCCGGAGGACCGGCTCGATCAGATCCCGGATGCGTTCCGATCGGCCGCGAGCCGTCTGAGTTCCTGGGCCCGCTCGAGTTGCTCACGATCTCTCGCCTCGCGAAGCGCCGCATCATGGCGCTCGAGGATTGATGCTCGTTCCACCTCGTCGCGTTCCTCCTCGAAGCAGACACGCAGAAGGCACCGCAGCTCCGAGGAGACCGCAACGGAGCAGTGATGCGCGTCGAACGAGGACGCACGGAACACGACGCCTCCTTGGCTCACGTAGCGAACACGGACCTGAACATATGGGGCAACGTGATCGAAGGGACTGCCCCATCGCACGTTCTCGACCCGCCCGATGCCCCACCGCGGGTCGACGTGTACGACGTCTTGCCCGATCAACTGCCGCCAGCGATTGAGATCCCGCTCGGCGTAGCGCGAGAACAGGGCGGAATCGATCGGTTGCGTATCCATCGTGGCGGTCCTCCTGTGTGATCCTAGCGTCTCACTCGCCGCGTGGCACGCCACGCACGAGCCGAGACGTAGCACACGCGACGATGTAGCGGCTGTCCCACGCCGCGGCGGTGCCGACGTCCCGAATCGACCGGGCGCCGGGGGGAGCACCGCGCTCCGTCGCCCGAGAAGATGATGACAGCCCAACCAAGCGAGGTCAGATCGATGCGACGCTTCCTTCTCCCGATCGCCTTCAGCGCGCTCGTCGCCCTGAGTGGCTGCAGCTTCCTGGACGCCCTTCATTCGAACGAGCCCCCGACTGCCGTCATCGCCGCCGATCCGGTTCAGGGACGCGCCCCACTCCACGTTCAGCTCGACGCGTCCGATTCGTTCGACGACGGAACGATCACCGAGTACCTGTGGGAGTTCGCGACGAGCACGTACGAGGAGTGGGCCGACGGGATCAGCGCCGAGCACTCGTTTGAGGCATCCGGAGTCCACACGGTCCGGTTACAGGTGATCGACGAAACCGGCCTTGCCGGGACGGCGGAGATTACCATCACCGTCGACAACACGCCGCCGCTCGCCAGTTGCCGGTTTTCGAGCGATTCGCCGGTCGTCGGAGAGTGGATCCTGTTCGACGCGTCCGCGTCGTACGATCCGGATGGCCGGCTCGTCGACTTCGTCTGGGACTTCGGCGACGGGACTTCGATGCGTGGAACGCGCGTCGGCCACGC